>NZ_QPLS01000008.1:0-133219 GCF_003665955.1 Halorubrum sp. Atlit-28R | reverse complement strand
GACAGCTCCAAGCAGCTCTCAGCAACCGCTTTTTCGACTCACTCGACGAACTTACAACAGCGATCGACAGTGCTCTTGATCAACTCTCGATTCCAAAAGTGAGTAATTATTTCTAGCAACTACTATAGGTAATAGATCCATTTGCTTTATTTTAGCTGAATACAGGCGGTAAGCCCCCTTCCTCAAGGAGCAACGCAGGCCGGAGGCCGAGTAGCGCAGTAGGGAGGGGATACACCGCCGTCATCGCCTCACATACACTGCTCTGTATCACTACTCCATGCCCCACGTACCGACACACTTACGTTGAAACAATGTATAAATACAGGTGATGGATAGACACGAAATCGAAGGCCACGAAGTCATCGAAGGCGAGGTGAAAGCCACCGGAAACGGCGCACACGTTCTCGTTCCGAAACAGTGGCGTGGCGCAGACGTGAAAATCGTCCGAACGTCTGATCCCGACGAATAGCTACTCCCAATGTACTACGCCTATAGGTTCCGACTCAATCCCACGCCCGAACAGCGTGAGCAACTGGATTACCACCGTGACACCTGTAGGCAACTCTACAACCACGCACTCAACAAATTTGAGCAAATCCCAGACTCGGCGGGGACACTCAACCAACGAGTGCGGCAGGTTCGGGATCAACTCACCGACCTCAAAGAGTGGTGGGAGGAACTGAACGATCTGTACTCGACAGTCGCACAAGCCGCTGTTATGCGGATCGAAGACAGCATCAAAGCTCTCTCCGAACTGAAAGAGCGGGGCTACAACGTCGGTAGTCTCAACTGGAAAGCCCCACAGGACTTCCGTAGTTTCACTTACGTACAGTCTGGTTTCGAGTTCGATAGTAAGAACGGCCAGCCTGTACTGTCACTGTCGAAACTCGCGGATATTCCAATCGTGAACCACCGAGTGATCCCCGACGACGTGACGATCAAAGAAGTCACGATCAAGAAAGAGCCGACCGGTGAGTGGTTCGCCTCATTCGCTGTCGACGGCAAACAGACACCGGAGAAACCAACCGGCCCCGAGCGATGTGTTGGGATCGACGTTGGGATACTCAAATACGCCCACGATACCGATGGCACTGCTGTCGGGTCACTTGACTTGTCCGACGAACGCGAACAGTTGGAACGCGCCCAGCGCGACCTCTCACGGAAAGAACATGGGTCGAACAACTGGGAGAAACAACGGAAAGTCGTTGCCCAACGCCATGCCGATCTAAAACGGAAGCGACGTGATTTCTTGCACAAGCTGTCGAACTACTACGCCACCGAGTACGACTTGGTGGCCGTCGAGAGCTTGGACGCGAAAGGGTTGGTTGAACTACCGGGCAACTCTCGAAACCGGGCGTCGGCGGCGTGGGGGACGTTCAAGCGGATGCTCGAATACAAATGCGACCGTGAAGGCACGCACTTTGTAGAGGTCGACCCGAAAGACACGACCCAAGAGTGTGCGTCCTGTGGCGTGAAAACCGAGAAACCGCTGTGGGTTCGTGAACACTCTTGTCCTTCCTGCGGGTTTGAAGCGGATCGGGACGCGAATGCGGCGTGGAATATTCTTTCTCGTGGTCTTGAAGAAGTAGGAGTGGTTCACTCCGAATCAACGCCTGTGGAGACTGCGCTCCCTGCGGATACATCCGTGTCTGCAAAGCGCGTCGTGGAAGCAGGAAGCCCCACCCTCAAGGAGCGAACGGCGTCAGCCGTGAGCGAGTAGGGTGGGGTAGTTCACTTCTGTGTTCACCGTTTCAACCTCTCCTAATATTGAAAAGTTGTACCAAAACATAAGAGTAACATTTCTTGTCATCAACGGTTTCCACGATGCCCTCCACGGATTCTGAGCGCTCACAAAAAGCGGTTGATGTCGCACAGCAATATCTTAGACGCGAACGTCCACTCAACGCACTTGTCGTCGTTCTCGCGTGGTTGGTATTCGTCGGCACATATCTCGTGACAGCATTGGGTCAAGCTGTTCTCGTCGCAGCCATCCTCATCATTGGGGTCCGGTTTCCTATTTTGCAGTCAAATGGGACGTTCCGACTTCGAACTAGTGACGATCTTGGTACTGTTATGGACGAATTCTCCGGCCCCCTACCGCCTGTTCTCGCAATTCAATGGGGTCTGGCGGAGAAGGTCTTCACAGAGGGTGACACAGCAATATATTCCGTTTCGTACCTGTTTGGACTTCGATCGGTCGACATGACTGTGCACACGAAAACGGATTCGACAGCAGGTGGTGGATGTGTAATTGAGTCAGAAGTTACGGTTGATGACCAACCATGGGCCACATATACGTCGACGATTAGCAGCTCGGGTGAATACACAACTATTGACGTGACATACACCTCAAATCGACGGTTCGGACTACGACGTGTCCCACAACAGCTAATCGCGAATCGGTATCGTGACGAGGTGCTCTCGGTTCAGGGGTATACCGTTATTACACGTGACGCACACCTCGGCTTATAAGCGTTCTACCGGTCGTAATTCAGAGCGTGAAACGGTGACTTGGATTTCTTATTAATGTGTGAGAATTCGGTGATTGATGCGATCAGCATTGAGTTCATCCGTTTCGATAGAAGGAACAGGTAGTACCAATATTGAATTGTTCGTTACACTAGGACTCATTATTTTGATTTTTGCCGGACTTTGGAGAGTATTTGAAAAAGCTGGTAAACCGGGCTGGGCCGCGATTGTTCCGATATACAATCTCTACGTCTTGGTCAAGGTGAGCGGAAACGCATGGTATTGCTTTGTTCTTCGTCCCGGTGATCAACTTCTTCGCCACGCTGAAGGTTAGTATCGATGTCGCTGGCAGATTCAATAAGGGGGTTCTATTTGGTCTCGGACTCACCTTCATATCGTTCATTTTCTACCCACTTCTCGGGTTCGGTGGCTACCAGTATAACGATGCCACTGGCTCAACTGGGAGCGTGGCCTAACACTCAAAGAATCCGATTGAGGCCCAACTGCGCCGTGTTTCTCCCGATGAAACGCTGCTACGGGCTTGATACTATTCCCAGTATTAGATACAGGTAGCCGCCGGCCGGAGGCGGTCTTGAACAAATATCCGGTCGCTGAGTCTCTCCCATCGCTCACCTCCCCCAACGGATGGGAGGCTCACCCACTCCCCCGCGACGCTCCATTGATCACCCCCGCTGGAAGGACGGCCCTCCGCCCCGTCCACCAGCACTATCCATTTGTCAAATAGAGGTATCTCTACCGACGCCTCTCCAGTATGGGTTAGTGTCCCAAATTCGTGGAACCGCAGCCTAATACTGGAGGGCCAACAGCGTTAGTTATTGTTTGATTTGATATATGATAAGTCCGACGAGCGGAATCGCAGTAAACAAAAATACGAAGACGCCTGCTGCTACGCCGCCTTCAAACTCAGCAGCTATCACCAACCCAATCAGTGAGACGACTCCAAACAGAGCCATCGACGCAAGCGACATACGAGGTGCTGTACTGTCTAACCGCAGCAATTCGATGCCAACTTCCACCATAGTGTCTGGCCCGTTCGTATTCGCGTTCCAATTGGCACCAGCGTCATTGTCAGCGGGACTCGCGCCAACAAGTGAGTCCGTGATTGGGGTCGTATCTCCGAGTCGTGGTAGCTTGGTCGGCCTGTCACCGCGGTCAACGAATACCGTCGAGGTGTCCAACCACCTATCGACGGGGTCACGTTCAACTCGGATCTCATGATCAGCTAGCGATTCGTACCGCCAAAGAGGGGTTTGAAACAGGGTATCAGTCGCAACAATAGTTTTCGAATCTAACCGGTATTCAACACCAACGTACCGGATCCAGTAGTCGAGGTGGATGAGACCAAGCGGGACGCCGATCCCGAGAAGCATGATGCCACCCGCTATTTGGATAGCACCATCGAATACAGCAAGTGATGCGGCGAGAAAGGCGAGTGGTGTCAGCAACCACGGTCCAGGGTGTGTCCGGAAATGTGACGCCGTAGGCAGCAGTCGTCCCGAGAGCGACGGGCGCAGATCTGTGGGATTTCCTGATAGCGTTGTCTCAATCGTCTTACGCTCTGGGGGACTGTACGCCTCCCCACGACCGACGAGTGACCACAGTCCCGCACCGAGTCGGCCATCGTGATAATATCCTGCGAGATCGGTGAGGAGCCTAATCGAGACTACTACAGCGACAAGTGGTCCCGTCGCAACCCGTTCAACTGCACGAGAGGTCTCTCCAGCCCCGCCGTTAGAAACCACCAGAGCTGCGGTGAGCAGCGCGATGGTGCTCGCGAGGAGTACGGTTGCGCCCTCAGTGACGACACTCTGAAAAGCTGTTGCGACATTATGACCTTGGTAATCACCATCTCGGAAGTACGTAGTGACTGTTCGCCATCCTTCCGCGATGAAGATTCCAAGCGCGCCAATAATGAGCCACGACGAGATATTGGCATCCGGATTTGCGGTTGCCACGGGGCCAACAACCAGTGCCCCGACGAATAGCCACAGTCCGATTATAATTGGTACTACGAACAAAAGTGTCGGAATAGTCAGTAGTCGGATATTAGCACCTGTCAGCGGGAGTGAAATGGAGGTCTGTTTTGTGGCAATCGCCCCAAACAGGATTGGATCCCCGTTCCGTTCCATTGGCCGCCCGGCAAACGTCGCTCGAACAACCGCCCAAAAACATACGACGCCGAACTCAAGCCAATATAATGTCAGCAGCTCTAAAATCGACAGGCCGAACGCAACAATCCCGACAATCGGAACCAGATTCGCCACGAGAAGAGCCAATAGTTCGGGATCTGGGATGCGACTAGCTCCTGTGTCGTGAGTTGTCGCTGCTGAGCTCATCTACGGACGTGGTGGCGAAGTGACCAGCTGCGCGTACCCTGGGCGTGGAACACAGATATCCCGAGGATCAATCACAGTTCTGTCTCGTGACTTTTGAACAGGTGCTGTGGAGGGCATTCATGTACATACCCGGTAGCGAATCTAATAGTAGTAAGCCATGGTTGCTGTAGTCAGTGTTGATCACTGAGTACGGATTTATACCGACTGAGAGTACTTCCTATTGAGGTGAGGATGACAAAGACCCCAACCACGACGAGCAGCCCCCCAAGGATCGGCTCAGATAAGTAATAAGACAGCCAGCCTATCGCAATGTTGGTACTGGCCAGTCCGATCGGATAGAGTGTCTGTTGTAAGCACATGGCTCTCAACGTTGTCGTTACTGAGTTGCCGCGGGTAGTGCTGAAAGATCTGTACCGAGCGGGCGACAAGCAATGTGATTTCGGGAACTGGCTCCTAAATGACCTCTCGATCGTCGAACTGAGTGTTCTGTTCCCGGCAACAGCCTGTCGAGGGCCCTTTCCCGCCAGTGCTTACAGATGCTGAGTTCTGGTTGCTCGTAGAACCCGTGTCTCACAGGGGTTGGATATTGAAATATACGCATCATCGTCTTCGGTAGTATCTGTGCGCTGGATCTCCCTGTAACTAAGAGCTAATAATACAGACCCGACGAGACGTATCGGTCTAAGTATACAGAGTGACGTGCCCCCTCGACTGATATCGTGGGGTCCCCGGGATCACTATGTTACTCCCATTGATTCGGATGGTTGAGGATCTGAGCTTTATGAACTGTCGATCACTGACTCTGCCACGAAGCCGTTACTCGTACCCGCAGGGGACATTGGAATGCCATCGAACGTATTTTTTGAAAAATAGAGCGACGAAGTTCTCGGCCACGAATAGTTTCAGCAACGTCGCGCTAGAGACAGCTCAAGATTGGCTGCGAGCCTTCGCTGTCTCCCGCATCTCACGCCAGGATTAATACGATCGGCTGGTGACCGCCTGGCGCGACAGTCCGTGACGCGATCCCTCTGCTTTCCGGATACAAATCCTCCTTTGCGCTCGAAAAATCCGCCTCTGTGAACACAAAATTCTCGGCGCTGCTTTACCGGTTGCTATGCTAGGCGAGTGCGTGGACATGACGTCACGATTACGCGAGATCGTACGCACGGAACTGCTACGAAGTATCGTCTGGTTCGGAGCCGGACTCGTCGGCTGGCCGCTAGCGACGATGGAAATTAGTTGGCTCAACATGACACCCCTGACGGTCTTCGGACTTCCCGTGGTCACCTGGGCCGTGCTGACGGCAAGTGCTATCGGAATCCGGAGCGTGACCGAGTCAGATCTTCGCGTCCAGACGACAAGCGGAATATCCGTAAGCCTCGCCCTCGGGATCATGCTCGGGGGTGTCGCCGCGGTGTATCTCGTCATAAGAGGTGGATACCCCGCTCAGTGGATCACGCTCGGTTACGTCGCGGTCGCGGCCGTGACTTCCCTCTGGTACTGGTACGTTCACCCGACGGGCAGAGGCTCGACAGCGACTACCTGACTCTTTGGGCCGGCCTCGCAGTCTCCGAGCGGTCTCACTTGCTGAAACAGCACCGCACCGCTCTGTGGCCCCGCCAGAGCAAAACATACAATTTGACTCGCTAAGATATTGCGCGTGACCGACCCATAACACATGGCCCTCCCACCTTGGATCGCACAAAAACTGCCCCAGGACAAGCGGGTAAACACCAAACTCACCCGCCGCCACGTCGTCGAAACGATGTATCGAGCAGATCGGCCGTTCTTCTCGCTCCAGCAAATTCAACAGCAGATCAAGCCAGACGTCTCAAAGGTGACTGTCCGGAACCGGTTAACGGAACTCGAGGAACACGGGGTCGTCGCGACGGAGTCGTTCGCTGATTCACTGACCCTGTATTATCTCAACCACCCGGAGTCGGAGTGGCCGCTATCGCCGGAAGGAAAGCAAGCGCTGACAGCCGATGAGACTACTCCAACGCACCCCCTCCGCGAATTCCTTGACCACCCACGCGTCCGTTCAATCTTGCGAGAAGAGTTCTTTCGGAGCATTGGCTGGGCAGCACTCGGGATAGTCGGGTGGCCAATACTGCTCAGTGAGTCTCCACAGTTAGCGGTCACCATATGGACAGTATTCGGGCTCCCGGTCTTGACCTGGGCGACACTTACTGTGGCGATGATCAGCGTCCGGCTGCTGACGGGGAGCGACGTCCAAGTTCAGACACAGGAAGGGTTACATGTCGTCTCACTGTGTGGGATTCTATTAGCCGGATTCTGGGTAGCGTTCGTGATTTTTATTTTGAACTGGCCGCCACTGCCGACAGTCGGGGTGTATCTTCTCGCGACAGTTTCCTACTTGATCATTTATAAACGGGTTATCCTACCGGAAACTAATCTCCCGGTCACCACGTGATCTCTCGCCGACGCTGCTAACGCTGACGGGGGACAGTAACTGACAGCCTTCAATATTGGCAGCAGACCGTTTGAGACCCAATATGAACTCCCTTATTTTCCGGTCAAAGGCTCGCTATCATCTCTGGTGGGCGCCACCGTGGCGCGGATTTCACGGACAAGGCTGAGGACAGATTCCCACTGCTCTCGGGACCCGGGGATCGCGTACTCTTCACTACCCATGTACTCCGCGAGCGTCGTCTGGACATCCTTCGGGTTATCAACCCGGCGAAACTCCAGATCGCGGCCTCCGGCGACCTCAACAGACACTCTCCCATAGCCGAAAAACGAGCCTGTGGCGGATTGAGAAAATGAAGTGTTCTGGATTTTATCGACACGGACGCGACGAATTGTTCGTCCGAGGACGCCTCGTTTCGCCCATACTGCTCGTGTCGTCAAGAGATACTGCGTCCGTCGTACCCTGAGTAGCCCCCAGCTGAGAACCGCAACGCCGACAGGGACCCCCATTAGCAACCAAAGGTTGACGCTGACAGCGCCGATAAGGGCAAGTACGGAAATAGAGCTTCCAACGATTATGTCTGGAAGAGCCGCTGAGAGACGCGGGCGACCCTTCCAGACAACGCGTTCACCGTCGTGTTGATACCACCAGCCGTCACTCATCTGTGTTACCTGTGTCAGTATGTGTTGACTCGTCAGTAGACGAGGCAGTCGAGTCGGTCTGGGACCCACTCTGGTCATCGGCGACGGCCTGCCGAATGACGCGTAGTTCCGTAAGAATCGAATCAAGAACATCCTCTTTCGTCGAGTCGGACTCGGTCTGCTGTCGACTATCAATTTCTCTAGCAATCAGCTCCTGAACTGCGGCTGGGGCAGGGATACTCCGAAACTGAAGTTCGATCCCAGATCCGCCGGCTGTACTGACGTCAACGGAGCCGTATCCAAAGTACGAGCCGAGCGCCGACTGTGAGTACGAGATGTTTTGGACTTTGTCGAACCCAATCTGTTGGACGTCACGTGAGAGTACCCCACGTTTGCTGTAGAGGCCACGATTGGTGACTACGTAGTTCGTATTGGTGTACTGAAGATAGGACGCAGCAACAATTGGGATGCCAATAAGGACGAGTGATAGCGGAATCCCAATGATAAACGCAGGAAGGACGCTGTACTTGTGTGGGGTACTTGACCACTGGATAGACTCGCCGTCTTCAAGCGTGAGCCAGTCGAGATCCAACTCTGAGGAATCCGTTGAGCCGTCTTCTGATATGTCTTGGAGGGCCGTATCAGACATGGATTATCCCAGATGACCAACCCACAAAATAGTGAGGAAATTCACGGCTCGGAACACGGTGTCGCAAGAGGTAGCTGAACGGGTATCAAGGAGACAGAGCACGGCAGCAAGTGCTAGGCCCCATCGCTGGCGTCGATCAGTCAAAACCGTCCCAGAAGCCGATGGAGAGCGGAAAAAATGATGGGCGATCTCACCAGACTATGCCACGGCGATGGGATATGCTCATCAGTCGGATACCTATCTGAATACCGCCTCCGACCGGCGGCTACCTCAACGGTGTACCCTTTCGAATGGTAATCCCAGAGCAGTGTTTCAAGCCTCGAAGCGCGAATTCACCGGATCTCAGGTGAGTAGGGGCGCGACAAATATCACGGCATTAAACACACCATGAACGAGCGCAGGCGCGACAAAGGTATTCGACCGTTCGAACACCCACCCGAATATCCCTCCCATCAGAGAGTAATAAAGCGTCATGTGAGCAACTGCGGCCATCGGCGGCGACAGGAGGAGGACGGGGTAGACGTGAAACAGCGCAAACACGAGGCCGGCCGTACCGATCGCGATTCTAGCCGAGAACGACGCACGGAGCCGCTGCTGGATGACGCCCCGGAAAAAGAACTCCTCGACAGGACCGATCAACGCAAGCGACAGGACTGCCGCGATGACGAGGCCGACACCCGTCGGTGCTGCGAGGTTTGTGTACTGCATAAATCCAGGAGAGAGTTCGACACTCGGAAGAACCGCGTCAGTGCTTACAAGCGAGAGGAACGCGGTTGCGAAACTCATCCCCAGTCCACCGATGAGAGCAGAGACAGAGTCTCGGTCTGGAACGTGAACCGGAACCTGGAACGACGAGTGAAATGAAACGTACCCGATGCCAACGAGCAGAAATGAAAGTTCGGTCGCGGCGCTTCCAGCGATGAATATGAGCGTCTCCCTGGCATCAGAACTGACGGCTGAGACAGCAGCAAGTGAGGCAGCCAAATTCAACAAAACGGTGATCGGTATCGTGAAAGCGAGAAACGCCACCGCACTGGCGGCACCAGTCTCATCATTAAGTTGATTCGGCACGTCCGCTTCTAGCGTGGAGGGCAAATCGACCATAGATGACGAAATGAGTGATTGGGTTGTAAGTGTTATCTGGACGACTATTAAGTTGATTCGGTAACAAATCAGGTACCCGAGCGGAAACAACAGCAGTGTTGTACACCAATGACAGGTGAACGTGAGGGGAGTGAGTCAGCGTATGCGGCGTTGGCCGACGAAACACGGGTCCGTATCCTGTTAACTCTCGCAGATCAGTACGACGAAGCGTGGTCATCCGAGTGGCCGACGTTCTCCGAGCTACGAGAGCAAGTCGGCGTTGAGGACACGAGCCGGTTCAGCTACCACTTGTCCGAGCTTCAAGACGACTTCATTCAGAAGGTGGACGGGCGATATCGTCCCCGAATAGCCGCCTTGGAGATTGTGGCCGCAATTCGGGCGGGGAGTTATAAGACACAGAACGGCGACAAACGGTACGAAATCGAAGAGCAGGAGCTGGAGTATAGGTGTCCCCACTGCGATCGGCATCTCGTCGCTGCGTACCGAGAGCACCACCTGTATATTGGCTGTCCGGACCACGGCGCCGCCGTTGCGTACCCGACGCCGCCGCGGGCAACTGAAAACCGGTCACTCGACGCAGTTATCGACTCCACGCTCCGAAACCACGCGTGTGACGTCCGGCTCTTGCGTAACGGGGTCTGCCCGCACTGTTGGGGAGCGGCGGGTTTATCGCTCCCCTCTGACTCCGTTCCAGAGACGTATCTCCACCGAGACGTACCGTATGCCACCGCGGCATGTGACACCTGCTGGCTATCGTATCCGATCCCGATCGCACAGACGGTTCTCGGCCATCACGCCGTCGAGTCACTGTACGCGGCACACGGTCTGCGTCCGCGTGATGCGCAGATCGGACCGCACAGTCTTACGGAGGTGAGCAACGTACGTACCGGTGACGCGGTGCCAACCGCCGCGCAGGTTGTAGTCCGTCTCGCTGACGGGTCAATTGAGTTCGATCTCGACGAAGATTGTCGCGTTCGGCGCTACGACGTGAGCGATACAGAACCGACACGGTGACCGCGGCAGCAGCGCCGTTGGGATCTCCGCGAAGATATCACTGGGACACTGACTTTGGCCGTGTTTCTCGGCCCGAGACACACGACAGGAGGTATACCGGAGACGATCGATCAGCCGGTATGACAGACGACGCCCAGACAAGCGGGTCTACCCCGGAGGTTGACCGAGCTACAGCACACTCCAACACGTACTCAGACCGAGCATACACGTGGCTTTCACGCAACGGACTCTACGTCTGGGCCGGGATTTCCGTGGTGGTGATAGCGCTCGGAGTACTTGCTATCCCGCTTTTGGCTTTCGGATCATTGGCAGCGATCGGCGGAGAAGAGTCGATACTCGCCGGCGGAACCGCCATCGTTCTCCTCTGTACTGTCTTACTACTCGGTTTGGCAGTCGTGCTACTCAGTTACGCCTATTTAGAGGTGGATCGTCGGGGAGTCCCGTTCGTCGGAGACCGCAGTACGCAGACGTTAGCATATGATAGCATCCGGACAGTAGAGACGGTCGCGGCGGGAATATTCATCGGTGGGTTCCTCACAATGCTCGGACTAGCGGTTTCAGTGGGTAACGTTCCGACAATACTCTCAGTTACCGTGCTAGCAGCCGCAATCGGGCTTCCGGTGACAGTGTTGGTACACGCAGCCGGGCGCTTTGTGTTGTTTGTTGCTGATTCAGCCTAGGACCCCGCTATCAGATGGACACTCGCGAAACTCTTTGTCCCCAGTTAGCCGGTCGCGTTTGTCTGACCGAGATCCGAGAACGACTCTCCGACTCGAAGCGCGATTGGTTCACTTTCATCGCTCGAGCCAATAGAGATAGCGACGATGTCCTCTTCAGTACTAGTAATCGAAAATTGCTGATTAAGCTGTGAGGTCCCTGATATCACGGTATCCGCGAGTTCCAAGTCAACTTGGTACTCGCCGGTGGTGGTCCATACGTCGGCGTAGGCGACAATATTACTCTCACCGTCTGACTCGGTCGAGGGGACGTTGAACGAGGTATCGAGGACCGTCTCGCCCTCGGGATCTACGACTTCGATCGACCCGCTGACCTCCTGATTCATCTGGTTGAGGAGGTTGACCTCTTCGAAGACTTGGTTGCCGATCGCATCAAGCACTGTCGAGCAGCCGGCGGTGGACGCTACGGCGGCACTGGCACCAATTGCGAGAACTCGACGTCTCGTGACGGAGTCGGGTGACGAACGCGTGTGTCGATTCATCGTTGGAAGGCGTATTGCTATTGATGTGGTTTTGGATTAAACCCGTTCGGGGTGTCTCTGGCGGTGAAACTGTTTGATAGAGTGTCTCTAGGAAACAACTGCGACTTCGTCCGTGAATCGTATTTCACGGTTCTGCTGAGTGTTGATCGCGAGTTCCACGAGGTGACACAGTGCTTCGAGGCTCAGCCGAGGTGATCACCGAAAGCGTCCGCTGTTTCGGCGTAAGCTGAGCGCTGCGAGCGCTTTCCGTTCTATATCGGAAGCCGCTCTCTCCGACAAATAATTGTGACCGTGTCGCACATCCCTCAACAGCAGCGGTAAACATAATCTCGTTAGCAGGACGGGCCACACATTGATCCGAGCCAAATGGCGTCAACTACGAATCATAAAAAGCCGCACAGAATGAGCGCGGGAACTTCTCGCTCTGTGAAGGTTACAGTTGGATGCTATGCGGGAACAACTGGAGCGGTGTCGGGAGAAGTGGTTGAATGGTATCTCCAGAAGAGAAAACACTGAGTCGAGTGTCTGACTTCCCTTCGACCTCGGTGGGTTGATGAACTCGCCCTCGCAGGTCGTTTAGATTCGAGCGAGCATCGCATATACGAGAATACTGAGTAAAATCATAAAAAACGGTGCGATCAAGACTATTACAGCTGCCATTTCTGCCCCACTCACCTGGGGAGAGCCGAGCAACAGTAGTGGAACACTAAGAAAAACCAGTGCCAACATGAGTGCGGCACCCACGACCGCGAGATCCTGCTCAGGGCGCTCCTCGTGTCTGATCGGCAGGTCAAGTGTCTCAGTCGCGTGGTCAAGATCAGCGACAGGACCAAACTGAACTGTGTTTGTTGGGGCTGCCTCAACGTTTGAAATCCGTAGTGTCCCGGTACCGAATAGGCGGTCAGGAATGGCGTTCTTGATTTCAAATCGTGCTTGTGAGTGAATCGGAACCAACCACTGTGGCGCACCAAGTACGGTGTCGTACGCGACAAGTTTCTCACCACGCCGTTGGTACTCAATAGTGCCGTACCGGAGGTAGTAGCTCCCAACTCGGATTATAAAAATTCCCAGTAGTACGGCGAGGCCAATGCCACCCCACAAAAAATGCGCTGTAACCATTGCGGCGACAACGCCAACCAGCAGCAGCGCGACACCGCGATTGACCACCGTGAGTAGTATTGTGGTGGTGCTTCCAAGTAGTACAGATCGAGGGTTGACTTTCACACGTGCCTGAACCGGCTCATCTGGGAGGCTAAGCTCTGGTTGCGACTGACTGAACTCGCGGTCAGCACTGAGTCGGTCAAAGAGTCCTTGGAATGCGCTTGCTATTGGACCGGCAGACTCCCACGATACAGCGAGAACTGTTTTAATAATCACAAATCCCCCAAGCACAGCTACTCCGGCTGACTGGCCCATTGATAGGCCGATCACCCCCAAAAACATCACCCCGAGCGTGAGCTGGGACGGTTGTTGTAGGATTTCACGAGCGGACACATTCTTGTATATTTTGGCCCCCAAGTACTCACGGTGAAACTCGATGCCGTGTGCGACTATGAGGGCACCAATACTTACAGCGACCTCCCACGAAAGCGCTATTGATGTCTCAACCAACACCCAGGAGAGTATCGTAATCGGCACAATAGTGGAAGCCCAGATCCCGAGTATTGACAGCGCAAAAGGCACATTGCGGGGGTATATCGGTGGAAGCGTTGGGAGAGGGCGCCAACCGCCTCGTTTGTGCCGTAGTTCATGAAGTGGTTCTCGCTCTCCGACGACATCGGGGGATCCTTGCTTTGCGAACAACGACTTTAGCACGCCGAAGAGGACTGTACTAAATGCTTCAATCCAGTAGAGTAACAAAAGAGTCCAAACATTCCAATCGCCATAGACTATGCCAGCCAAAGGGAGCAGATTTGTACCGATGATTACGAGATCCGTAGCTGACCGCCTCGATACTGTGGAGGGCACACCGCGCATGTCGCGAATTATTTGCTCGTGATAGATATGTCCCTGTGATATTGTGTTGATGATCTTCTCACAGTTGTCGTGGCTAGTTCTGAAACAGCATAAAAGGCACCAGCTGTCAAATTCACTGTGATGAGGCTTAAACATGCCTTAGCAATGATTATCGCTGGGATTGGGCTCGTCTCAGGTGTGTTAACAGCGATGACATCGTTAATGGTCGGTGCCATTGGCGGGCAAGCAATGGGAATCCTGCTGTCAGATGTTGTCGGACTTCCGTTTTCGCTACTCATTCTTGCGACCTCGGCAGAGACATTCACCCAACTACGAGAGAGTCAAAAAAAGAACGTGACGTCGTAGGTTGTATTGATCGTAATCGTAGTAGAACGTATCACCTGCGAAGAATTTCAACAAAGCCGAACGAGCCTGTTTGGAACCGGGACTGCTACTTCATTTACAGCCGTCAACGCAATACATTTGGTAAAGAAAGGTGAACGGCAGTTCCGCCATCGGCGGGTCGCTCGAACTCGATACCGCCACCGAGCTGCCGAACGCCCCAGTTGACAAGCCAGAGGCCGATTCCATGATTGTGCTGGAACGGCGACTCACCGTCAGCTTGGAACGGAGTGAGCACGCGGTCGGGGATTCCGGGTCCGTCGTCACGCACCGTGATTCGCGTCTCCTCATTGGCCGTAAACGGCGTCGTCTCAATTTCGACTTCCGGGGAGTCCCCGCCGTGTTCGACGGCATTCTCGACGAGTTCACTCAAGACCAACCGAAAGACAGCTGTATCGGCCGGTGCGGGAGCCTCAGCGGAGGACAACTGAATCGTCGCTTCGTCGTGAGACTCACGGAGGTCGGCGACGATGGACTCCAGTACCGTTCCAACCCTGCGATTTTCCGGGTCGTCATTGTCCTGAAGCATCTGACTGGCGGCACGCGCTTTACCGCTTAGTTCCAAGAGGCCGTTCGCAATGTTGTGAACGCTTTCGGCGTATTCCCGGACGGTCTCGTCTTCCGCCGTCTCCTCAATTGAAGCCGTGTATCCCAAGACCGCGTCCATATCGTTCCGCACGTTGTGTCTCAGTACACGGTTCAACACTTGTACACGCTCTTCGCGGTCGCGCCGTCCAGTGACGTCCCGAGCGATAGTGACCACACGCCGCTCGCCGCCAATCTCTGTTAGGGTCGCGTTAACCTCAAGCCATACGACATCGCCGCTGGCGGTCCGCAACGCCCACTCGATATCCCTCACCGGGTCCCCGGATTCGGCCACGTTGCGGACGACTTCTCCGATCGTGTCCGCATCGAATCCGAGTGCTGTCGCCGTCACCTCTTCCGGGTCCATATCGATGATCGTGTCGCGGTCATACCCGAGGATCGCACACATGGTGTCGTTGACGTCGACCAGCTCCGCAGTCTGCGGGTCGTAGATCCCGATCACGTCCGTCACGCCGTTGAAGATCTGTTCGAACTCTCGTTCGCGACGCTTTCGCTCCGTGATATCACGCTGGATCGACAGGACTCGCTGTTCACCACCGATCTCAGCCGTCGCCAACGTGACCTCGATCCATGACTGCTCTTCGTCCGGCGGGGTGAGTTTCCACTCGATGGTCTTCGGTTCACCCGAACGGGCGACAGCCTGAATCAGTTCTTTACCGCGTTCCGCTGTGTACCCGTCCTCAGTTGCGCTGAGACCCTCAATACCGAGTTCGCGAACATTTTCAATATTGTCGCATCCTGTAAGCTCGAGGTACGAATCATTCACACTGGCAAAAGAGAGCGTCTTTGGGTCGAAAATGGCGATAGCGTCGTTGACGCCGTTGAAGATCTGCTCGTACTCTCGCTCGCGGCGTCTCTGTTCGGTAATATCGCGTATCAAGCCGAGGACACGGCGCTGTCCGCCTACGGTTGCGACTGTGAGGTTCGCTTCGACGAGACGGTGTTCTCCGTCGGCAGTCTCGATTCGCCACTCAATGGTCTCATCCTCCTCATTCTCGGCTACATCGGTAATGAGATTTCTTGCTCGTGCACCGGTATACGCCTCATCAGGGACACTGAGACCGTTGATCCCCTGTTGAAGGATCGTATCGTAGTCGTACCCAAACAGCTCAACGTAACTGTCGTTCACATCGACTATTTCACCCGTGTCGGGGTCGTGGACTGCGATCGCAGTGGTAACGCCGTTGAATATCTGCTCGTACTCGCGCTCGCGACGTCGCGCGTCGGTAACGTCTCGAATGACCCCCACGATCCGATCAACGGCACCGCCTGGGCCTCGGCTCGGATAGCCGCGTACCTCAACCCAACGTGTCTCACCGCTTACGCGGAGTCTGTGACTGAACGTGTACGGGCCCGACTCTCCCTCGCGGATATGTTCGCTCATAGCGATGAGATCCGAGCGGTACGCCTCGCGGTCATCCGGGTGAACAGCATCGAGAACGGCCATCGGGTCATCATACAGGCGTTCGACCGGTTGGTCGAACAAATCTGCGTAGGCCTCGTTAATAAAGAGAACCTCAGAGAGGTCCGCACGTGCTAGATATACCACCTCATCGATATGAGTCGATATCTCGCGGAACTGACGGCGCTGCCGTCGACGGTCGGTTACGTCCGTGGCGGTCGACAACACCAGTTTCTGGTTGTCTATCGTGACTGTCGTCAACGTTGCTTCGACCCAAACGTGTTCGCCGTCAGCCGTCTCAAGCGGCCATTCAAGTGGACCGACAGTTCCGCTCTCGGTGGCGGAGGTGATAACTTCCATGGCAGCGGCCTGATCGTACCCGTCAATGCTCGCAGTGTAGTCGCCAACCTGCATCGAAATGAGCTCAGCTCGGTCATACTTCAGCAACTCACAAAGCTGCCGGTTCGCATGAATCAACTCTCCCGTCTGGGGGTCATGAAGTGTGAGTGGCTCAGAGACGTTGTCGTAGATGGTCCGGTAGTCAGGGGTCGGCTGTACCTCCGTCGCGGCGATCACCCGCTTGAGCACTGTCGTCGGCGACTGGACCAGCAGTTCCCACGGGAGATACTCCGATACATCGGCCTCAAGCGCTTCAGCGATCGATGCTTCCGTAGGGGCGATGTACACCACCGGAGGAACGGAGTTACGGGCGGCGTTCCGGACCGCCCAGTTGCTGACCTCGGTCAGTGACGCGGCTGTATCGGCGTCTGTCCGGTCGGCGCTGCTCAACTCAGGCGTTACCGCGGCAATCACACAATCGAACTCATCGACTGAGCCGGGAGCGTCACGTCCGGCAGGTGCTATCGAAACGGCCACATCGAGCGAATCTTGCGCGTCTCGGAGTGTCTCTTCGACCGACGCTGGCCCCACCACGCCAATCGTCGGGTGTCGTTGCGTGAAGGCCTCGGGCATTCTCTCTGTGGGTTGAGGTTTATAGAATAATAACGCTACGCCCGTGCTAGGCCGGTGGACAGCTAATTTACCAGAGGAGTCACCCGGGTCGATAGAGGTTTGTCGCGGTATCGAATCGGTCAACATCCTCGGCGGCGTCGAGATCGTCGTCGAACGCGTAGAGGTAGCCGAGTACTTCTGCTTGTATGTACGCGACAACCGCGGCATCGACGAACGAGAACTGCTCGTACTGCCGAAAGAGTCCTTTCGCCGTGGCAGACCCGTCCGACGTGAGCGAGTCGATGTGAATCCGCGCATTCTCGTCGAGTCGATTGAAAAATCGACGGCGGCGGAGTGCCCAGCGTGCGTCGTCAGGCCGTTCAACGTCTCTGCGAGCACATCGTCGACGATCACCGCCTCGGGGAGGTCAGGTGAGTCGATTCCCCTTGCGGTACAAGTGTCGCGGACAATCGTCGCCAAGATAGAAGCAAGGCAATCACCCAGAACACGGTCCAGAGGTTCACGAGGAGCGGTGAGCCGAGTAGCCCCTCACTAGCCAAGACCCCGGATGCGAGCAGTGGATTTGCAATTCGCAGTACGGCAATTAAGAATAGAACAAACGGAATGAGAAGCATCCCGGTAAAAATAATCCACCGCCGTCGCTCTGACAGTACACTAGCGGCCCGGTATAGTGGGGGACCAATAAGTAGCAGAACGATACTGAGGCCGACTGCGAGGCGCACGGTCGGATCAACGGTCGGGAAGGCTCCACGCAGGATGACCATTTCGTCACCTCCGGACTGCGCCACGGTGTACAGCCGACCGAAGGGCATTGTCGCGAAAACGAGACAAAATCCTACGGACCGTTTGACCGGTGACTCTGCCGGATTCAATAACCGATACCCGATCCACATCAACCCGTAGCTCCAGAGGAGTCCTGCGAGTGGTGCCAGAACAATTTCCGGCGTTTTCGAACAAGCGAGCCGCCAACTGTTGAAATTTCGTAGGCCCCACGCACCACAAATGAGACGACCGACCCCCGTGTGCGCGATCTCGTGGATCTCGTTGTGTACAAAGAGTAACGCCACGAACGCGACGACCCAGCGGCTATCTCCGTTGAAGACTAGTGGTTGCTCAGAGTCCATGGACGGTAGCCGACCCACGGCACGATTCCTCCGTTAGTGACTGTCTGTCCGTACTGAGAGCATATGATCTCCGGGTGACAGCGGCAGAGTAGTTAGCTCGATCGGAACCACAGCGACCCGCATTAATTATCAAGAAACAAACTTTTCTGCGAAGAGACGATGACTGATAATGTTCCAGTATCATGTGGTTCTGTACGATAATCGCGTTAATAATGGCTAATAGAGTGTTTCGGGAGCAGAAACGCAGAATTCGATGAGATAAATCTGACCCGACAAAGAGCAGGGTGAGCGAACTGTAAACCCGAAATTCCCACCGGTCGGGGTTCCTCTGCGTTTACACGGAGAAGGATGTCAATCAGTGGTTCCACACCACTCTGAATGAACTAGTCGGAGCAGAACGGGTTTTCACGGCCAGAAACTCGGTCTTCGCTATCATTAGCTAACGTCGTTTGAGAACGGTATATGGAAACACAGAATGACGTTTCCAAGTCAAAGACAGGAGTGAGAGAGGTGTCTCTGAGTGTGGGGAGTGCGGTGGCACTTACAGCAATAGGTGTTATCGCCGCATTTGCGTCAATTATAAGCAGCAAGGAGAATACCCGCGCCTTCAGGCGCGGGATGAATCCGACGACCCATTCCACAGTCCACCGTCGATAGCACCGCTGGATATTCATCCGGTCCAATCCCAATATTTACAAAGAGAACAATTATAAGCGATTATACAGGCGTTCCACGATGCTGGAAGTCCATCGCACCTATCAAGCGACAATCCGCAACCACTCGCAGGTCGTGGAGTCGCTCGACCAGCACGGGTGGAGTGCCAGCAAACTCTGGAACGTCGCCAACTACCACTCCCGCAGCGTGTGGGAGGAGACGGGCGAGATTCCCGACCACGACGAGTTGAAAGACGAGTTGAAGACCCATCCCAACTACAAAGGACTACACAGCCAGTCCAGTCAGCGCGTTCTGGAGGAACTCGCTGAAGCCTTCAACTCGTGGTGCGGCTCCGACGATGAACGAGACAATCCGCCCGGCTACCGAAAAGAAAACTACTACGACGACGAGGGTCGCCGCGTCCACGAAGAACACCCCCGTTCGACGGTGACGTGGAAACAGTATGGCATCCGTCACGACACCAAGAACAACCGCGTTCGCCTGTCAAAAGGCGCGAATCACAAAGAACACCCCCGAGCGCGGGAATACATCCTCGTCGAGTACGAGACACGCCCCGGCGTCACGGTTGAGAACCTACAACAAGTTCGCGCTGTCTACGACCAATCGAAGGAGCGATGGGAGTTACACCTCGTCTGTAAGGACGAGATCGAGACCCCCGACGCTCCCGGCAACGAGACAGCGGGTATTGACCTCGGCATCAGCAACTTCGCCGCCGTCGCATACAGCACCGAGGACGCTGACCTCTACCCCGGCAACCGCCTGAAGCAGGACGGCTACTACTTCCCGAAGGAGATCGCCAACTGCGACGACAGCAGTGGCGACAGGGCCACGCGACTCCATCACAAGTGGTCGGAACGCCGTACCCATCTCTTCCACAGTCTCGCCAAACACATCGTGGAGAAATGTATCGGGCGTGGTGTGGGTCGCATCAACATCGGGGACTTGGAAGGTGTACGCGAGAACGAGAACGGCAACTCGAAGAACTGGGGCAAACATGGCAACCTCGATTTGCACGGGTGGGCGTTTGACCGCTTCACCTCGATTCTCGAATACAAGGCGAAGGTCAAGGGAATCGAAGTCGTGGAAGTGTCCGAGCGCGACACGAGTAAGACGTGTTGCGTTTGTGGGAGAGAAGACGAGAGTCAGCGTGTCGAACGCGGCCTGTATGTGTGTGAGGACTGTGATGCTGCGTATAATGCGGACGTGAATGGGGCGGAGAACATCCGTCTCGACATCAACGAAAGTAACTCCGAGTCTGCGCCCGATTTGGGTGGAGATAAGAGTACCGGCTGGTTGGCACAGCCAGCAGTCCACCTGTATGACCTCTCCTGCGGATTCCAACCGCAACGAGAGGTGGTGGACTGCAAACCCTAATATCCCAACTGCGGTCGGGATTCCTCCGTGTTCACGCGGAGGAGGATGTCAATACAGCAGTTGCGGGTAGTGAGGCTATAGTTCCGAGAATCACAACGTGCCAGACTTGAGAAATTAGACGGTCTTGGGTGTTCAAGGGCATATGCTGTATTCTACAACTATACCTATAATCCACTTCTTGGGTTGCTCACTCTGAAACAGTGACAGAACAACACCGGTGTTAGTGACTAGGATATACGCTCGTGAACCGCGGATCAACCGGACGACACGTATATACTGGCCGACGGGAAAACACTGATACAACGAGGAGGTCCCCACGTGAATGGAGTTGGAACATCGTCTCGCAGAAGCACCGATGGGAGTTATCACCGTCCGAGATGGGATGGTGCGCGCGTGGAATGATAGGGCAGCCGATATTCTTACAACTGACACACCCGACGATGAGCCAATTGCTGAGGTGTTTCCCCAGTCTGTCAAAGGGTCTCTCACCAAGGCGTTCGAAGGGACATCGGTATCTGATGTAGCATTCGAAGAGTACTATCCAGAAGTTGACCGCTGGCTGTCCGTGTCAGTTGTTCCTGACGGCGATGCAGCAACTGTCTACGTCACCGACATCACTGAAAAACGCACCAACAGGCAAACGATCGAACGGCTTCGTTCGGAGTCCGAGCGGGCCGAGATGGTCGATACGCTGATCGCCGACGTGCTTGAGGGGTTGGTCGGAGCTACGTCCCAAGACGCGATCATGGAGACAATCCGGAACCAACTGGGGACATCGGACCAGTATCGATTCGTATGGACTGGCGAGTACGCAGTCAGCAGTGACGAACTCGTCATCACCGGCGTTGCGGGTGAACAAGGAGAGCTATTTCCAGCCGTTCGCGAGGCGATAAAACAGGGAGAGGCTACTCCAGAACGGCGAGCGGTCACACAGCAACACCCAACGCTGGTTCAGTCGTTGAGCGAGAACCCATCAGTCCCGGACGCAGTTCGGGCCGCCGGATTCGCAGACGGAGTTCAGTCGGTGTTTGCGCTCCCGCTGGTGTACAGCTCTAGCGTGTACGGCGTCGTCGGTGTCTATGCTGGAACCGAAACCGCATTCAGCGATCACGTACAGGCCAGTTTTGAGACACTCGGCGAACTTGCCGGGTACGCGATCAACGCAACACAGAATCGGAAGCTGTTGCTTTCCGACACCCTCACCGAGGTTACGTTCGGACTCACAGAGAACTCTCCGCTGGTACGTGTGAGCGATACTTGCGATGCGGAACTCACACTTGAGGGGACGGTAATGGCGAGTGATACGGGTCTCACGTGTTTCCTGTCGGTATCGGGTGCCAATCCGGACACTGTCGCCAAGACCCTCGAAGCGCTTCCGAGTGCTCAGGATGGTCGTGTGATCCGTCAATCGGACGCAGAGCGCGGCCGGATCCAGGTGACGCTAGGTGAGGAGGTTCCGCTCATTACAGCAATCAACCGTGGTGCGACAATACAGGGGGGGATGTTCAATGGTGATAACAGCCAGCTGATCGTCGAACTGTCTCCCGACGCAAACGTGCGTCGGCTGGCAAACGTGCTCGGCGATGACGGACCGGCACCCGTTCTCGCACGGCAGGACAAAACCCGCTCACCGACGACCGCGCGGGAGTTCCGGAACGAACTCAATGAACGGCTTACTGACCGACAGGCAACCGTCTTGCGAACGGCGTATCTCGCGGACTACTTTACTTCCCCGCGTGGAAGTACGGCCGAGGAGGTTGCGACATCGCTCGGGATTACCGGATCGACGCTGCTCCACCATCTCCGGGCGAGCCAGCGAAAGCTGTTGGACGCATTCTACGACGAACACGACGACAGTAGCGGATAGCGGTCGCAATTCGCCGGGTCGTAGCCAATCGGCGTGCAGCCGATTGCTCTCACACGAAGACGAGTCTGGATAGTTAGATATCCTCGCTGCGGAGACTCTGAATACTGAGCATATTCCATCAAGGGTGTTCCGTTACATCATCGTCACATGGCAGTGCGACACAAGTCGCGCGGCGACCGGACTGAGGAACCGACCGACGAGCTATCGACGGAAGAGCTGCTCGACCTCTTCGGAGACGAATACACCCGGCGAGTGTTCGAGGCGGTCTCCGAACAGCCTCGCGGCGGGCGCGCTGTCGCGCAGGCCGCCGACGTCTCTCGGCCGACGGCTTACCGGCGTCTCAATGAACTTCGGGACGCCGGATTGGTCACGAGCGAGTGTTACGTCGCACCCGACGGCCACCACCGGGAGCAGTTCAGCGCCTCCGCACAGCACCTTTCCGTGTCGCTCGACGGTGGCGATATTGAGGCGTCGGTCAGTCTGAGTTTCTAGGACTGAAGGAACGCTTGGTCTGCCCACATGAGCACACGCTTGCGGCCAGTCAGTCGTATCGGGTCTGAGGTCTCGATCAGCGGGGCGGCAGTGCGCGTGGTTGTGACAGCGGTAATGGTTCTACCGGGTATTATTCTGGTTCAGAAACACGCCAACATCAATATATGATCGTATACTGATGGTCTGGTATGTCGCAATCAGCGAATGTATTCCGCAGTCCGGTCGTCCGTTGGGGGATACCCGCTATGACGGCCACGATTATCGTAGCTATCGCGTTCCTCGTTGTTGAAGATCAGACACTTAGATTAGCGATGGTGGGGGTTGCTGTCGCTGACTTCCTTGTCACGCCACAGATACTGAAACGCGCTGCTCGGAGCGCATAGCTGGTTCCCAATATAGATAGTTTCATTTAGATATAAAATCTATTATAAAAAAGAGTGTTTCTGACATAGAAGCAAGAAATAATGTTAAACAGGTAGCCGGGCCAAAGTGATGACAGGTGTTGTATCGGGTGGTGGTCCGACCAGTTACTATGCGTACTCGCACGGAGAAGCGGGCGCGGTAACAATACCAAATAGAGATGTGAGCAACCGATGAGTGACGATCGTCACACGGCAATTCCGTTACGTGAGTTTCCAGACCCTGCGCTCGCATACACCGTCGACGGTGACGATGCTCGCGTGACTGCCACGAACGATGTCTTCAAGAAGCAGTTCGAACAGGATCTGGTGGGCGGACGCGTGTCGACGATATTCGACCGGTTCAACAGCTGCGATACGACCGGTGATCGAGAGCCAGTCTCACATCTCGTCCGCGGCGATCGGATCGGCATCCGTCTGGACGGATACGGCAACCGAGGCCCGTTCTTTGCTCGCGTAATCCCGTCAGATGACGACACCGGATACCTCGTGTTTTCTGACCTTCGTGAGTGTCCCGACGAAGGCTATTCACCGGGTGTTGATCAAGTGAGCAGCGTTATCAGCCACGACCTTCGGAACCCGCTCGACGTCGCGAAGGCCCACCTACAGGCAGCAGAGGAGACCGGTGACCACGAACACTTCGAGTCGGTCGCAGACGCACACGATCGGATGGAACAGATCATCCGTGATGTCCTAACGCTGACGCGCGATGATGCTGTCGTTCAACCCACAGAGGAAGTCGCAATCGAAACCGCTGCGAGAGACGCATGGGAGTCGATCGATACCGAACAAGTCGAGCTGACGGTTTCGGAGTCGCTGCCGACGGTTATCGCGGACTCCGATCGGCTCCAACGGTTGTTTGAAAACGTGTTCCGAAATAGCGTTGAACACGGTGTCTCAACCGATGAAACGGGTAGCGAACAAACCACAGAGTCACCACCAAAAGGCCATTCGGGCGCCCAAGGCGATCAGACAGCTGAGAGCACGACGGTAGTTGTTCACCCAGTCGAAGGGGGGTTTTATATCGCAGACGACGGACCGGGGATCCCACCCGCGAAGCGTGACGTCGTATTCACTCCCGGGTATTCAACGCAGAGTGGTGGGACCGGACTTGGCCTAGCGATCGTCGACCGAATCGTCAAAGCACACGGCTGGGATCTGACGCTCACAGCAGCGGATGACGGCGGTGCGCGGTTTGAAATCACCTTTTAGTTAGCGGGAAAAGCACCAGAGGCCTCCTTGACTAGTGTAGTCGGGAGACGAGTCGGGTCAACATTCAGCCCGGGTCGCGTCTCTTGTCGGAGATCAGTACCCTTCGCGCTCAATACCGGTGAACTGATCTAACAGCTCGTCTGCGTCGGGGAGAAGCCGACAAATGCGGTCCCGTAAACTGTTGGCCTGCTCATCAAGCGACGAGAACTGGTCGTGGTCTTCGAGACGGTCCTGTGGCAACTCAGCGGCGATAACCGCTCGCTTCGATTCGACTCCGAAATACTGGCCGAGGAGTTTGTATGCGAGGACCTGACACTGCTGGTCGACAGCAGCCCTGATGTCTTCACGGTCGACCGGTTTACAGAGATAGTCGTCGAACGGTAGGTCGAGAAGTTCCAGTCCCGGGTCGATAGCGGTCACCATGATAACCCGGGTGTGAATGTCGTACTCTCGTAGCTCACGGAGGATGTCGTCACCAGATCGATCCGGCATGTGCCGATCGAGGAGAATTACATCCGGCGGGTCAGACTCATCGACCGCAGACAACGCCTCAGGACCGCTGTAAGTGACCGTGACATCAGCCACTGCGTCCAGCCGGAGGGCGTACGCGTCGGCGACCTCCTTCTCATCGTCAACGAGCAGCACCCGCGGCCTGTCAACATACATATCGGCCGTCACGTAGTGTTAGTACTCACTACAGCATTTAATAACCCGGCTTCTGAGACAGTTTCTAGTGGGTGTACACGCCGAACGACAGTCTGCTTGGTTTCTCCCCAACCCGAAGGGCTGACAATTAACTGGCTACGTGTCACCGACCGGGGGGCGAGACGGAGGCGAGGGGGTTTCCCCTCGTCACGCCCCGGGACCCTTAGTCTCCAGCGTTGAGAACGATACTGTTCGACGACGAACTATGAATTTGTGCCACCATCGACGGCGTCGAGATCGGGCTCGTCGAACTCGAGTGCGTTCGCGACAGCGTCAGGAAGCTCTGGGCGAGGGGCCGATTCGTGGCGCTCGATTTTCTCGGTCTTGCGCGTGTTTTCGTAGAGCGCGCGTGCGACCGGAAGCCCACGGAGATACTTGTAGTCGTGGAGGACCTCGACGCCCCGCTCCGTGAATCCGTAGAACTGGGAGGGGAGGTCACGTGTCCCCTCGCTTGGGTCGTACGTGTAGCGTGCGAGGAGCCCGGCGTCGATCAACGTCTCCAACTGGTCTTTGATGGCCGCCTGGCTCTTCCCGGTCATATACTCGAGTTCGGCGAGCGACATTAGATGGGCGGGATGGCCCAGCAGCTCTTGGATGATGAGATGGCGCGTATCCTGGGACAGCAGCTTGAACAGCCGCTGCTGTTCCGCGAACGGCCCTGCATCGGCCGCACCAGTGTCGGTTTCGCTCATACGTGCTGGTACGAGAGAGGACGCTATAACAGTTAGGGTCAACCAAGTTGGTTAATTCAGAAAATATCAAAGTGATTCAGAAGCGATAAGCTGGTGTGGTTTGAATCAGCAGCTAATGACCGACCCAAGCCCGCCGCCGGACGCTGGGGAGATTATGACCGTTGTTCACGAGGCCATCGGGGGCATCGAACTTGAGCCTGCAGAGAATCGGGAAATCTGGCGGTTCGCCCAGCGTGAATTGCCGTATCTCTGGAGTCAGCGGACATCGTATTTCATCTTGGGGAGCTATCGCGACCCCTATATCCGCCGGCTTCGCGCCGTCCAGAACGAACTCACGAAGCAGCTCGGTGCCTATCCGTTCATCATGGGTGATCTCCTCGAACTTCCGACTGACCGCCTCAATACGTTCGATATCATGTTTTCGTTGCTCGCGACGTACAGCGACTACATCGTTGGGGTCTTTGAGAAGGAGAGTGGTGGGGAGGCGCCTGAATTGGGCGAGATTGATGACCCACCGTATTTCGACAAGTCGTACGTGTTCCCACGTGATTACGCGTGGGTGACTGACGAGAACCTTGACTCGAAACAGCACGTCGTTCAGGCCGCCCTTGAGAGTGCGTTCGCAGACGATTTGGCGGCGGATGACGTCCAAGCAAAAGTCGAGTCGCTCGTTGATCGCGCCCAAGAGAGCGGTCTCGACATCGACGAACAAGAGGTGTGGGATGTGATCGACGACCGGACAAATGAGGGCGGAGAGCCAGTAACATACAGCTGGGTCCATCTCAACAAGTTCCGCAAATTCGAACTCCACGAACGGTGCTTCCCGTGGACGACAGAGGACGAACTTCGAACTAAGGTTGACGAACTCCCGTCCCCGACACCACGTCCGGAGTGGGAAGAGCGTGAGGACCAGTGAATTATCCTGTCCTACTCGCTTGGCGGTACACTCATCAGAGTGAGTCGGCTCGGTAGTTTACTCTCTGGTAAACTACTTTACGGAGATGCTTCGCTTTGTTTCCGCTACACACGAACGGGTCAGTCGGAGAACCATCCTTGAGGGCACAGCCGTGAAGAGGGCGGTTTCTCCGATGTCTAAGCCGATGTGCGTGGCGTCACCGTCCGTCGCTGGTTCTTCGACCGGGTACTCGACGGTGACGTGCAGTACCCAGTTCTTCCGATGCTGTTGAAGCCGTATCTCGCCCGCCTTCGCGTCCTCCGATACGAGGTCGTGCCAGAGATCTTCCTGTTCAGGGTTGATACGGAGCGGTATCCAGAAGTTCGTTCCCCTGCCGGGACGGGGAACCCACCACGTGAACTCGTAGTCGCGTTCTTCGGAGTGGTCGAACTTTGCAGCCTGATTCGTGAGCCGTATCGGGTGGCTGTCGTCCAACTCCTTGGCGTTGTACGTCTTGTGGAGTTTCGGGACGTAGTTGCAGAGGGCAGCCTTCACTTGATACGGCAGGTCGTAGGGCGTCACGATGTCGCTCACCGCCGACATGGTACTTGCCCCGGAGTCGAACGCCTCTTGCAGACCGTCACGGTAGGTTTCGAGCAGGTCGTTGAGTTTCGACTGCTCGTGCGCGGTGGGTGGCGCGAACGTCGCCTGCAACGTCTTCGTGACGGTCGTGGACATCGCTACTGTTCCTCCACGTACTTCATGAGTACGTCAATGCTCACTTGGCCGGTGGTGGCGAGAAAGTACCCCGGTTGCCAGAACGCCTTGTCGAGTGCCTGCCGAACTTCGGGGTTCTCGTCGCGGATTTTGCGGGACGTGACGCCCTTGAGCGAGTTGATGAACTTGGTGAGGTCGGTCGTTGGCTTCGCCGTGAACAGGATATGAACGTGGTCGGAACCGCCGTTGACGTTCTGGATACTCACGCCGAAGTCCTCGGAGATGTCGCTGGCAATCTCACCGATGCGTTCGGCTATCTCGTCGGTGAGGATGTCCGCGCGGTACTTTGTGACGGTCACAAAGTGATATTGGAGCGCGTAGACCGTGTGCGACCCTTTTTCGAGGTTGTACTTAATTTGGTTGTATAAATTTCTATATACCCAATTCTAATAAGGGTTCGCAGTCATAGGGTGTTCGGTCTGCAACCGACGGTGGAACGTGAGACAGTTGTCGGCTTCACGCCCGCCGTGAACGGCGGGATTCTCGCCTTGGAAAAAGATAGTCTGCCGTTATTCCCGGAGGTTAGCCTGACTGACCGACTTCACGGACGTAGCCGCTCCGCTCAAGATCAAATTCTTCGGCTACAAGTCGAGGCTCATCGAGGACACCGCGGTGAACGTCACAGATGTGGAAAAGACGACGGTTGACTGTACCGACCATCTCGAACTCTGTGGTGGTATCCGAGAACTCGTACAGGCGATAGTCGTCGCGGAGGATCGAGACTATTCGTGGGCGACGGTCGTTGAGTGCCTCCAGCGACCCGACAACAGCGCTGCGACCAAGCTGATCGTCTATCGCCGACCAGCTCGGCATTGACCTCTCAGCGCGTGAGACGCTCCTCAAGTCATTCACGAGCGGGTGTCCGCTCCTCGACCCAATGCGACCGAACAGGGAAGCTACGACAGTGAGTATCATCTCCGAATCAACGTCGGCTGGGAGAGACTCGATTCGATGGAATCCTGATGCCAGGCGGGTCCGAAAGGTAGCGTGAATTAAGATGCTCCTCCAAGTACAGCGAATCAGGGAGATGGGTCACGTCTATTATCACCATCCGGGCGACAATCAGTTCTCTCTTGATTTTGTCCACGAGGCTCCATCAGAGATCGTTGCCAGGATTGTCGAGTACGACGATGACGTGGCGGTGAAGGTTCGCAAGTACGATCTTGACAGCGAGTTCTTCGGTATCTATACCTCCCGCGTCGGTGGTGGGGACGTCGGCGATCTCGAATTCGATCTTGACGAGCCACTCTCAGAGATGGGTGCTGACAACGGTACTATCGTTGCCCGGCTCCTCGAGATCTATCAAGCGCTCATAGCCCAGAACGAGGAAGAAGAAGGAGTTCCTGTTGAAGCGTACAAGAACATCGACATCGATGCACTCCCAGGCGCGCTCAACCGGGTGTCGTGGGAGGGTAACGCGACTGATGTTGCAGGCCGTCTCGCCTCAAATCTCATTCTCAAACACGCGCTTCCGAATGCGAACCATCGGACTGCTGTTGCCCTGGTTCAGTTCTACCTCCGTCGGATTGCTCCCGATTTCTCGATGCCAGAGACCTCCGTGGAAATCGACTCAGAGACATACGACTGGCGGGAGTGGGTAAACGAATATATTAACGATTCAAAGCGTCTCTTGACGGTTCGTCGGAAGAATGTGCTCCTCAAACATCTCTCTGATTTCGGAGCGACAGCGCTTGAGCGGAAACACGAGGTCCAAATTGACCTGACGGCATACGAGCTGGATATGTATCCCGCAGAAGCGAAAACAGTCTACGCAACAGCGCACGAGGAGCTCTGGATCGAATTCGTCGAAGAGGCGGTTGAACGCACCGACAACCCCGAGCTGATGGAGGCCCCTGGGCTATCGAAGGCGGAGTTCGCAGAGAAAATTCGGACTCTCGAGTAAGCGGCGTGCGCTAGTCTTGGAGCGTCGCGACCGTGCGGCCGGTTTCTTCGGCCTCTTCGCTCCGTGACATCCCGTATGTTGCGAGAGCCTCCTCAACCGCGTCGTCCAGACTCATTGGTCAGGCAAATCTTGGCTCTGCCGACGGATAAAGTCTCGCACGATTTGGAATCCCGACAGAATTTGAGCGACAACCGGAGGACTCGTTTGAAGATCCTCTCCAAGTCGTCCTCAACGAGCGTTCGATGCTCAACCCCGACCACGTCGAAGGATATCCAGTCATCTCTCGGCGCGAGACGATAGAGTTCATGCGGAAGCATTATGCGACGTTTCAGTCAGCACTCGCTATGCTCGATCGCATGTACGACGATCTCGATCTCGACGTTTCCTACCGTGAGTCAGAAAGAGAATGCTCATGAGTTTCACAGCAGCAATTGAATATCGACCTCCTCCACGGTGAGGTTTAAATGATTGCCGTTGGTTTGACATCGACAGCGTTCCCGGGTTGCTATTTTTGAATAGTTTGCTATTCATACTCTTCAGCCCGTGACGAGCCGATATCTGATTAACCAACAAATCTAAGCCGATACGCGCTTTGTTGGTTAACACGAGGCGATTACTGATGTCCTACAAGCCACCGACGCCACCAACTGACCTCTCACCAGAGATGGTCGATACACTCAACAGCTACTCGCCTGAACAGCTCCGGTACGTCGCACACTACGCTGAGGCGTTGGCATCGCACAAGGCTCGTGGAGTCGACGTCGATGAAGAGTCCGATGATGCCGAAAGGGACGAGCAACCCGACGACTTCCCGGATGACGTCCCCTCGAAGGCCACGATTACAATCAAGGAGATCAACGACAACCGCTACTACTACTGGCAGTGGCGGGATGGCCAAAAAATCCGCTCTCAATATAAAGGGCCAGTCAACCCGAACGAATAGCCTCGGTATCTATTAGTGATCGTGGGGAATATTATTGGCGAAAGCTCAAATCATGCCCATTGATGTTGATTGTGACTTCTGTGGGGAGACGGTTTCAAAATCTCCCTCAGTAGTTGAACGTTCAGAACATCATTTCTGTGGTCGTGGGTGCTATGGGAACTGGCGTAGCGAACAACACGACAGCAGAATCGCTCTTGCATGTGACTACTGCGGGACCAGTGAGAGTGTTTCAACAGTACCTCCATCAAACACATCGATAGAGGGGTGTTGGTGGGATCTGGCCTTAGCGAACGCAGTGATATAGCTCCAGGGTAAGCAGTTGGAGATATTGATCACTCAAATCAACAGGAGTGGGAAGGGCCAATTATCGGCTGAAGCTTATCTCCCGAATATGTCTTTTTCAACTGCTCTAACAACGAATCACACATCGATAGAGGGGTGTATATCGGAAACAATGGAAAATAGCTAAACGCCCGTAGATGAGTTACTCAGTTATCAAGTGAGGCCTGATAACAAACTCCGAATACACATCGATAGAGGGGTGTCTATCAGATATAATGGAAAAGTCTCTTGACTGGGGTGCGGGAGCACGATAGCCGACACATCGAACACATCGATAGAGGGGTGTCTATCAGAAACAATGGAAAAGCCTCATAACCGGGTTGTGGGAGTGCGATAGCCGACACGACGAACACATCGATAGAGGGGTGTATATCGGAAATCATGGAAAAGTTTCATACCCGGGGCGAAGGGCTCCGATAACCAACACATAGAACACATCGATAGAGGGGTGTCTATCAGAAACAATGGAAAATGGGTATAAAACAGGGGACACCGGGGCCACAAAAGGCCACATCAATAACTGAAATGTTTACGTCTGGTTCCGGATCTGTGCTTTTACCACAGAGGTGACCTCCTCTTCAGAAATCGCCTCAATACGCGAATCTTCACGGAGTGTCTCGAGAATTGTCCCTGGACTTTCGCCAAACTGGAACTCAAGGAACATCCCCGAGCTAGGTCCATGGCTCCGTCGCTCGAAGTCGACCAGTGAGTACGTCGTGAGTTCTTTCATCTTATTGACGTACGTTTCTTGGTGGTACTGATCCGCGTCAATGGCGTCAGTCAGGTATTGATACACACGATAGCCGGTTGTACTCCTGGCGCTCCCGCCGTCAGTTTGGGACGCAACGGCCGCGGTTGCGTACAGACAGAGCTTCTTTTGTGTACTGATACCACGAACGACCTCTAACACCCGATTCTTCTCGACTTTCTCCTGTGCGGTACGGACGTGTTTTTCGCTAACGCGGTTGTCGCCTTCACGCTCAGCCAGCTCGCCGGCAACCCGCATGAGATCGATCGCCTTCCTCGCGTCACCATGCGTCTGTGCCGCGAATGCCGCTGCGAGTGGAATCACATCATCGTCGACGACGTCGTCATGGAACGCATCCTGACGCCGTCGAAGAATTGCTTGGAGTTGGTTTGCGTCGTAGTCGTCGAAATGGACATCTTCTGGGGTGAACGAACTGACAGCGCGACTCCCAACAGATTCCATCATTTTCGTGTCGTTTGAAATAGCAACGACGGAGATGTACGCGTCCAGTTCGTCGTTTGCCCCTGCCCGGGAGAGCTGATACAGGAGCCGTGAAAACGCAGGTTCTTGTTTGTCTCGCCGGCCAACGAGCATGTCCAGTTCATCGAGGACAAACACAACAGAGTCGAAGTGCTCGTTGACAATTCGGTAGAGCTCATCCCACTTCTCTTTCGTTGCCACGCCGTGTTTTGGCACCTCAACAGGGACACCTGCCGCATCAGCAGCCTGCTGAACGAGTTCATACACGGCGATACCAAGCGTGTCTAGATCCTGGCAGTTCACTTCAACAGTGCCAAACCGAATATCGCGGCTCTCACAGATATGGCTGATATTATGGCAAACTGCCTTCGTAATTAGCGATTTCCCTGTTCCAGACGGGCCGTAGAGGAACAGGTTTGGCGGTCGGTTATCCCCGAGCGCAACCCGAAGCATCTTGGTGACTTCCTGGAGTTGCTCATCACGGCCCACGATGCGGTCCTCTTCAACAACGTAATTCGGATCGAGTAGCTCTCGGTCCCGAATTAGCCCCTCCTGATCGTCAAACTCGAGGAGCATATCTTCGATCGACTGTGTTGACCCCTCGGAATCTGCTCCTTCGTCAGGCTGTGAATCACCGTTAGTGACGTGAGACGATGACGCCTGTCGCGATGACGCCGGCTGCGGCATACTCGACAGGTCAGCTTGAGCCGTCATCTCGTCCTCCGACGGTCCCGGATCCTCTGCGGGATCATCGGAGTCGTCAGTACCCATAGGCCAATTGATACGCGCCTGTATGAAAAAGGTTCCCCACCTCTATCGAAGTGTGATTAGCCGTTTGAAACCTGTAATACGCGGTTAACCGCATGATATCCGTGAGAATGGGTTAACTGGCCGTAGCCGATGACGATGTGTTTTGCAACACGCGGTCGAAGACACACACCCCTCTATCGATGTGTTCGAAGTCTTCACGGGGTGGGGGTGTGACGAGACCTTGTCTGAGCTAACCGGACGATACAGCCCTCGTATCGGCTTAGAACATAGAAGGGACGTTCTCGTTGTCTCATAATCACTCATTTTGAGTCGGTTCTTCTCTTCTCTTCTTTTAACAACACAAACACACACACACACACCCCTCTATCGATGTGTTCGATGTGTTTCGGCCAGCGACAATGTGTCGCCAGAACACCGACAGGAGTACACTCGGCTTGAACACGATCATCCAGGGATAGAGAGACGCTATCGACATTATTTGCGGAACACGAGGTTTGTAGCAGAGAATCAAGCTTCTTCGCCATTTGGCCTACTCAGTTAGAACACATCGATAGAGGGGTGTGTGTCTCATCGTGTCGAGCTCGTCGAAAGATGTCCGCCTTGCCGTCCGGTGAGGTGAAGACAGTCCCTCGTCTGGTCTTCTATTATCAGATCGAGCCGCTCATCTTAGACCGTGCGATTGAGTCAATACGAAATAAAACAACTCTGAACACCGCACAGTCGGCCAAGCGACCTGCGTTTCGTGGGGGTAGGGGTTTATTTATTACTACCATTGATACTCTTACATGTACGCATCAACGATCGGTGGCGGGGACGAGGAGCGGCAGCTCCCATGACCGAGCACCCGGTGTTACCGGCCGAGGAATCCGTGCTGACCACCGTCAACGAGGAGAATCTCTACAAGAAAAGTGGCAAGATTAAGAAAAAACACTACAAGCGAGAACTCGAGCGGCTTCAAGAAGAACTCGTCAGGCTCCAGATGTGGGTCAAAGAGCAGGGACTCCGGGTCGTCGTGCTCTTCGACGGTCGAGACGCGGCCGGTAAAGGCGGAACGATCCACCGAATCACTCGCCGGACGAGTTCCCGGGTGGTGAAAGTCGTCGCGCTCGGCAAGCCCACCGAACGAGAGCAGAGTCAGTGGTACTTCCAGCGCTACGTAGCGCACCTTCCGGCGGCCGGTGAGATGGTGCTGTTCGATCGGAGCTGGTACAACCGTGCGACTGTCGAGCGCGTGATGGACTTCTGTACCGACGAAGAGTACCAGGAGTTCCTCCGGTCAGCCCCCGAGTTCGAGCGGATGCTCATGCGCTCGGGGATCATTCTCATCAAGTACTGGTTCTCGATCAGCGATGAGGAACAGGAACGACGTTTCCAGAAGCGCAGTAACGACCCGAAACGCCGCTGGAAGCTCAGCCCGATCGACCTCGAAGCCAGAGAGCGGTGGGTCGAGTACTCGCGGGCAAAAGACGCGATGTTCACCCACACGGATACGAGTAACTCGCCGTGGCACGTGATCAACGCCGATATCAAGAAACATGCCCGGCTCAACTGTATCAGTCACCTCCTCTCACAGATCGAGTACGAGGACACCATGCCTGGGCCGACTGAGTTGCCGGACCGTCAGCAGGATCCCAACTACGAACGCCCGGCGATCGACGGCCAGAACTGGGTGCCTGCACTGTATGGGTCAAACCCATCGGCAGTCGACGTCGAACAGTCCTGATCGCGCGGGTCTCGTGTCGTGTGGTTGCTACTTTACGGAGAATCAAGGAGAAAGCCTCGCGCTTCAGCGCGGAGATGAATCCGACAATTCTCTACAGCAACCACGAACTTCTGGCCGGGTGTTTTAACTGAGTGGTCGTCGTATTAATAATTATCCGAGGCGGTCCATCCGCCCACTTAATCGGACAATATCGGGATTCCCGACCACACACACAGAAAGTACCCCTTTCTGTTGTAGTGTTCGGGTACAATAAGAAGTACCTCTGAATCCCATGCCGGGATAGGAGTAACGGCTGATTGGCACAGCCAGTAGCCGTCATCGGGACAGCTACAAATCATAAACACCCCAAACCAGCGGCGCGGGGCCGTGGGAATCTTCGCCCTTCAGGGCGGAGAGGATGTCAAACCCTCGCCCGATACAGGCGAAGTGTGTTCAGGCCACCTCTCGTTTCGATGCTCTGTGCCACGTGTTCAACATCGTATTGACTTCGGCTTGTAAGAGATTCCTCACCCGATATTGAGATCTCCAGTGCCAGTTCCGTCTTCGTCCCACTCCAACTCGAACTCGAGTTCTATCTCCGCTGATCCCCCAGACTTCGACGTTTCGCGTTCGACCTCGACCTCGAACTCGACGCGTCTCGGGGGAGTGAGTGTCACCGACTCGGTACCGGATTCGAGGGTGAATTCATCACCGGACTCCAAGTGGTCTGCGACCGTTCGAAGGTACTGTGCAACTTCACTTGTGTCCATGTTCCGTTCGAATTCGAACAGTGCTTCTTCGGCCATTCCTTAAGCTACGATGGACAGGGTATTGAGTGTGAGTATCTGTGTAACCCATGCCACAGTTGACGCATCTCTCTAAGCGCGGGAGGAGGTCGATGCTGGAGCAGGCTGGCTGTGCTTCCAGCGCCCATTCCGCTGCATTGACCTCCTCGCGCCTGAAGACGCGGGAATCCCACCACGGGATTTCAGGCCGAGCGTGGCCCTACGGTTTCAAGACGTATACGTTCCAAGCGTCCCTTGCTTGGTAGCATCGGCTTGGCTGTCTTGTGGGGCGGTCAAACGCCCCCCATCCTCAGCCGAGTCATCGTCGTTCTCGTGTTCTCTGAAACGACTCTCTCCGCTGAGGTAGCGGTCTGCTATGTTCACCGCTCCGTTCACGTCCGCTTGGTACTCACCCATCCAACACGCATCGTTCGTACACTTGAACGTCGCCTGTCGTGGGCGGTATCCTACCTCACCGCACGCATGGCAATCTTTCGAGGTGTTGCGCGGGTTCACCGTTTCGACAGGGATACCCTTCTCGACGGCCTTGTACCGTATCTGCGCGTGGAGTTTGGCGAATCCCCATCCGTGGAGACGCCGGTTCATGTACTCGCCGTAGTCCATCGACTCCCGTATGTACGTCAGGTCTTCCAGAACAAGAACGGGATTCTCGACGGACTCAGCGTACTCCACGACTTCGCGGGTGACCCGGTGGAACACGTCGTCGATCTGGTTCCACAGGTCGTCACCGAACGATTCAGCGATACGCTCGCTTCCGCGCGTCTGAAGTCGCCTCGTGGCGGTGAAGTAGGTCTTGCGTAGCCGACGAACGGTTTTGCCCTCGTCGGCCCACAGTTCGGGAGCGGTCGGGCAACCGTGGTCGTCGCGGTGACACACCGTGACGAGCGACGCTTCTCCAATATCGACACCGATGGGCGTCCGTTCTTCGGCGGACGCCTCGGAACCATCCTCTACGTCGCGGGTCACGGTGACGTGGAGATACCACGTTCCGTCCCGCTCAAATAGCCGACTCTCGCCCATCGTGGCGTCTCCCGCGTTCAACGCTTCCAACCAGTCCCGCTGTTCGGGATTCGGTTGTGCTGGCATCCAAAGGTGGTAGTCCTCGTGGTGCGGGATTTTGACGTACCATTCGATTGCGTTCTCGGGCTTGTGGTCGAGCCGTAACCCTTCGTTCGTGAAGCGAACAGGGTGGTCGTCGTGAAGTTCGCCCGCGCTGTAGGTCGTCGTGAGTTGCGGGACGTACTTCTTGAGCGCGTTCTTCGCGTACCCACTCAGGTCGTAGTTGACCACCACGTCGTTCGCTTCGGTCTGCGTGGTACATCGGGCGTCGAAGGCATCTTGGAGGGCGTGCTGGTACGCCTCTCGCGTCTCACGGAGTTTTCTCCGCTTGTGGGCGTTCGGCTCTACCAGTTTGAGTTCGAGCGTCTTCGTGAGTTCGATCACGAATCGCCCTCCTTGTGTTGCTGGATGTAGTTCTTGACTGTCTCACTCGAAACGTGCCCGGCAGTCCCTGCGTAGTATCCTCGCACCCATCCGATTTTCTCGCCGTCGTGGTCGGCGTATCGGTGGTTGTACTTGCGCGAGGAGATACCCTTGAACCAGTTGGCGAGGAGCGCCGGTTCGTTCTTGGGCGGACTACTGACGAACAGGTGAACGTGGTCGGGTTGTACGGTAAGGTCGAGAATTTCGACGCCTTTGTCGTCGGCTATTTCGTGGAGGATGGTCCGCACACGGTCTGCGACCTCGTTGACGAGTACCGAGTTGCGGTACTTCGGCAACCACACTATGTGATATTTGAGGTTGTAAGTCGCGTGCCGTGTGGTCTTCATCCGGTTGTACACTATAAGGCCACAAGATCTTAATACTGGCGGTGACTCGGTGGGAAATCCAGCGGTGGCGTCGTCGTTGGAAGTGTACGCTATTGTCCGCTTGACCCCCGCCTAAAGACGGGGGTATGCGCTCGTATCTCTATCAACCTCCTTGAACACCTCCGGGGTGCGGACTACGTCGACTACAAGAAACTGGAGTCACAGCCGGCCTGACTCCGAGATTGGTGCGCCGGGTTCGGTCGATTTCGTTACTCGTATCTCCGCCAGATACGCGCACTCGGAGTCGGGCTGGCCGCAGCCGGCATCGCAGGCTACGTCATCGAAGCGGTCGAGACTGGAGACGACGGAGACGAGAGCGTGGAAGAGGCAGACGACTCACTCTCGTCTCCCTGATCGACGCCAGCGTACGGCTGTGAATCCGTGGTGATGCAGGGTGCGAGATGAACTCCTCAATCGTCAGTGACACGAGGCGCGTCACGCCGGCCGACGAGGCCGTCCTCGTTCGCGCGTTCGGCGACGTCCGGTTGGAACACCCACGCGGTCAGGGCGACAATGGGCACCATCGAGATGGCGACGAGTGCGTAGCCGACATGGAGGTTCGGCAGCACCGGTGCGGCGTACACGAGCGGGTAGACGATGCCGCCGACTGTCCCGACCCCGCCCACCACGCCGGCGACGGCGCCAGAGCTGTTCGGGAACATCGCCGGCACCTGCGCGAAGATCGCTCCCTCGGCGAACGCACAGGCCATCCCGACGAGAAAGCCGACGCCAACGGCGAGCAGGATCGTCCCACGTAGCCCTGCAAGCGTCATCGCGAGCATCGTGCAGACGACAAGACACAGCGAGAAGAACGTCCACTGCTCCCGGTAGCGACCGGTGAACACCGGGAGGATGTTCCGTTCTGCCCGCGCCAGTCGGTCACTGACGTAGCCGCCGATGGGGCGGAGTAGGCCAGCCGCAATGGAGAAGGTCGCCGCGAACGTCGATGCGATCACAAGATTTTGCGTGTCGAATCCCTCCCGGTAGTAGGTCGCCAGCCAGCCGTTCATCGACAGTTCGAGCCCGAACGTCATAACGTAGGCGAGCGCCAGCACGACAGTGCCGTATCGCGTGGCAGTGAAAATCCACTCTCGGAGCGTCGCTCCCTGCTTCGTCGCCCTCCGTTTCTCGGTTGACCGAGCCGCCTCGCCGAAGACGTAGTAGACGCCCGCAAGGAAGATCGAGACGACGCCAGTGTAGAAGAACGCCGCCCGCCAGTTTGCACTGAACAGCGGGCCGTTCCAGCCGGCGGTGAACACGCGGGGCAAAACCAGTGCACCTGCTGCGGCCCCGGCGTTCCCGATACCTGCGTAGACCCCTTCTGCGGTACCGAGCTCCGACTCGGCGAACCACTCGGAAACGTGCTGGATGCCGATAACGAACGTGATGCCGGCCGTTGCGACGATCAGTCGCGTGCCGAAGAACACCGCGTACGACGCTGCGAACGCACTCCAAATCGAGAAGACGCCGACGTACGCGAGGACGATCGCGAACACGACCGGTGCACCGAACCTGTCCGAAAGCCAGCCAGTCAGGATTCGACCGAACGGCGCCAACCAGATTGCTGCACTCGCTAATACGCCGATTTCGGTGACCGTGAGGCCGAACTCCTCGGCTATCGGTCCGGTGAACGGTGCGAAGGAGAACCAGATGAGAAACGAGAAATTGAACCCGACAGTCGCCAGCAAGAGGGTCCGGTACTTCGTCATCCGTATCGGACTCTTCACTGCTGGTCACCCCCTGCCGCGCTGCGGTCAGATGGACCTGCTGGCCGTCGACGCCGTGCCGTCGCACATTCGCTAGTCGGGTCGACCGCATCGACCTGTCGCGTCGTCTCTCGTTCGATACGTCTCGTCGTTCGGTCCCGTTCGATGTCCGACATCGTGTGTGCAACGCCGTGCGTGTGCGGTTCGGTTTCGGTGGCGACACCCCTACAATCGGAATGCGAGTACCTTCTCCAGTACAGGACTGTCTGAAGTGCTAGCGAGACTAAAACCGGACGGAACTGCGACCAGTGTGTCGGCCACCTCCAGTCACGTCCCGCTGTCCGGTCACTTCTCCGACTCGTCGGCGCCAGTCTCACGTGGGTCCCGGCGCTCGCTCCGACACGTGTGTGTCCGTCCAGCCAGCCAGACGACATTCGGCTCGCTTCTCTGCGTCGGAGACGGTAACGTGTCCGTCTGGCGAGAGACAACCTGACGGTCGAATCGGTGGCTCGGAGCGTCTCACGACGACCGTGAGCTGTCGTCCGCACGGGACTCGAGCGGCGAGACAGCGACGGCACATTGTTTGAGGTTCGGCTCGGCCGACTCGGGATCGACAACCGGGAGCGTGAGTTTGTTCACCGCCGGATGGTGGATCGGAAGCCAGACCATCCCCGGCGGGATGGCGTCGTCTCGCTCGACTCGGCTCTCGACAGCCCCCCGGCGTGATTCGACCACTGCCCGATTCGACTCAAGCGACGGGACGTGTGCCCGGATCGTCTTCGGGTGGATCCGTGCGACCGGGGGGTCGGCCTCGTCCGCTCGGGTTCGCACGCCGGTGTTGTACGCGTCGGCCCGGCGGGCAGTCGTGAGGGTGAGGGGGTATGACTCGTCTGTCGGTTCTGCGAGGTCGTCGTGTGTTCCTCTCGAGAAGTGTGCCAGATTCGATGGCGTCGGAAACGACCAGTCCCCGTCGGTCAGGTAGCGGTAGCCCCCCTGTGTCTCTCCATCCGGCGCCGGCCACCGGACGGCCCCGTCGGTGTCCAGACGCTCGTAGGTGATACCAGACAGGTCGGCAGACGTCCCGGCCGTCAGCGCTGCCAGTTCTGTGAAGACCGCCTCGGGATCTGGAGTCGTGTGCTCGAAGAGTGACAGCCCCATCCGATTGGCAATCTGTGCGATGATACTGATGTCCTGTCGGGCGGCCCCCGGCGGCGCCGTCGCTGCCCGAACCCGTGAAACAGTCCGCTCCATGTTCGTGACAGTCCCCTCTGACTCTCCCCACGTCGCCGCTGGGAGGACGACGTCGGCGAGGTCGGTCGTCTCGGTCCGGAAGGCATCTTGCACGACGAGAAACGTGTCCTTGAGCGCCGCCCGGACGACCGACGCGTCCGGCATCCCGGCGACGGGGTTCGTGGCGACCGTCCAGCAGGCGTCGACCGGCCCGTGCCGGAGTGCGTCGACAACGCCGACCGGACCGGGTCCGGGGTCGGCCGGCAGATGGGCGGCCGTGACGCCCCACGTCTCCGCGACCGCGTCACGGTGGTCGGAGTCCTCGAACGGACGGTGTCCGGGCCAGGTGCCCTTCGCGGAGCAGACGCGCGCGCCCATCGAGTTCGCCTGCCCCGTCAGCGAGAACGGACCGCTCCCCGGCCCGAGGTTGCCCGTCGCGAGACAGAGGTCGATCAACGCTCGCGCCGTCGCGGTCCCCTGGACGTTCTGGTTGACGCCCATTCCCCAGTAGACGAGCGTCGGGTCGGCGAACGCCTCGGCCAGAGCCGCGACCGTCTCGACAGTCACGCCGGCGGTGTCAGCGGCCGCCCTCACCGACGGGAGGCGCGCCGCCAGCGCGTCGAAGCCGGTCGTCACTCGCCCGACGAACTCCTCGTCCACGGCGTCGGCCTCGACGAGAGCCGCTAGGACGGCCCGCGCGAGGGCCAAGTCCGTCCCTGGCTCGGGCCGCACGTGTCGGTCAGCGTCCTCAGCCGTCTCGCTGTCGACTGGGTCGACGACGATGAGCCGACTGTCCGGGTCGGTGGCGCTCTCCGCGATCCACCGGTACAGGACCGGGTGGGCGACAGCCGGATTCGCTCCCCAGATCAGGTGTGTACGCGCCGCTGGGATGTCGTCGTACGTCGGTGGCGGCGCATCACTCCCGAACGTCTGGTGGTAGGCCGTGACCGCCGAGGCCATGCAGAGCGTCGTATTCGCGTCGTAGTAGCGCGTTCTGAAACCACCGCGGGCGAGCTTGCCGAGGGCGTACGCCGCCTCGTTCGTCTGTTGGCCGCTACCGAGCACGGCCACGCCGTCGCGGCTCGCCCGCAGTGCGGTTTCGAAGCGTTCGGCTATGATGTCCAGCACGGTGTCCCAGTCGGTGGCGACGAGGTCACCGCCCTCGCGGACAAGCGGGCGCGTCACGCGCTCGCCACCCGAGACCGTCTCGTCGATTCCACGCCGGCAGGCTTGGCCCCGTGTGACGGGATGTGTGGGGTCGCCGCGGACAGCGACGAGGCCGCGGTCGTCCTCGCCGTGCTGCTGAAGACCGCAACCGACCGCACACCGGAGACAGGTCGTCGTCGTCCACTCGCTCATCCGTCCGGATCACCCTCCGCCATCGCCACGACAGTAGCCACAGGACGGGGTCCGCACCGCGGTCGACGTCGCATACTGGGCACACTATCCTTCGTAGGTCGTGCGTCCTGAACCCGTCGAAAGCCGTCAGGATCGCGCGTCGTCAGACGATCTCCGCGACCGCCTCCCGGAGACTCAGCCCCTCCCCGACGATGTCCCGGCGGTAGTGCATGTACACCGCGCCGAGCGGCCGCTGGAGGATGTACGCCAGCGCGATGGGGAGGACGGCCTCGGCAGGCACCGACCCGGCCGCGACGACGATGGCCACCGCGATGGAGAGGTTGCGCATGCTCGTCGCGTACACCAGCGCGATGCCGCGCTCGGTGTCGAGCAGCGCCCGCCCGAGTCCCGCGCCGACTGCGAGGAGAACGGCGTAGAAGAACACGAGCGGGACGATAGTGCTGGCAGAGGCGACGGGGTCCGCGAGGATACTCTGTGAGCGCATCGTCATCGCGCTGAAGACGATGAACATCACGCCAACGGAGCTCAGGCCGCCGAACGTCGGCTTGAGTCGCTTGAACCCGTCGGAGCCGTACTGTCGGAGCAGCACGCGGCGCGTGAGGTTCCCGGCGACCATCGGGAGCACGACGACCTGTGCCAGCTGGTGGTACAGCGCCGTCGGGTGCAACGCGACCGAGGCAGGCACGAGCATCGAGAGGTACGCCGGCAGGATGGCGACGGCCGCAAGCAGGTTCACGTCCATCGCGACCAGCGCGGCCTCAAGGTCGCCGTCGGCGAGCCCGGTCCACGCGGCGGTCATCCTCGGGAGGTCGTGTTCGACCGCTTCAACCCCGACGTGGTGACGGTCCTGTTCGTCTACGACCCGGGAGAGGCGGGCTACGAGGCACCCGACCCCTTCGGCACGGACACAGAACTCACAGAACTGGCCGCTGAACGCGCCGAGGAGGTGTTCACGTCTTTCGAGGTGCCCAGAGCGTCGGACACGACGGTTCGGACGGTCCACGAGGTCGGTCACCCCGCCCGGACCGTCGTTGACCACGGAGCCCGCGACGACGTGGACCACGTCGTCGTCGGGAGCCACGGCCGTGAGGGCGTCTCGCGTCTCCTGCTCGGGAGCATCGCGGAAAAAATAGTTCGTCGGTCGTCCGTTCCCGTGACCGTCGTCCGGTGACGGAGTCGTCGGCTTATCGACTGTCGACCCCCCGTCACTTGTGCCGTTGACCCCGCGATTGTGGGTCCGCCCGGGGTGTCGTCGCCGAAGCGATGGACGCCTTACTCCTCTCGAAGGGTGGCCGCTACGAGGTACAGTCTGCGTCCGGGAACCGGTACGAAGTCGACGTTATCGACGAATCGTGTACCTGTCCCGACTGGCAGCAGCGCTCACCCGAGGGCGGCTGCAAGCACCTGCGCCGCGTCGATCACGAGATCAAACGGGGCCGCGTTCCCCGCCCAGACAGCCGGCTCCCAACGACCCCATGGTAGATCACCATCCTCTCCGCCGGAATCGTTCTTCTGGTACTGAGTAGTGTGGCGGCACACTAGGCTTTTCACGGCCCGTCACATATCGGGAGACATGAGCAGCGACAGAATTGACGCCGAAAGCAAGGTGTCTGGCAATCAGGCGAACATTCCGGCCCGGATCCGGCGTGAACTCGATATCGACGATGGCGATCAGCTCCGTTGGCATCTCGAAGACGATGGGAGCATTCGGGTCCAAGTGGTCCAACAGCAAACGGGCACGTTCGCCGACTTCGACGGCTACGCTGGTGAGGAGTCGACCGATGTAACGAGCGAGCATGACGCCTGGGGCGTCGACGTCGAGTAAATGCCTCGTGCACTCATCGATACGACAGTCCTCTTTGCCGCCGCATACCGGCGGGATAGTTCCCACGATGCCGCGCTTCCCGTGCTCCAGGGCATCGACAATGGAACACTTCCGGAGGCTGTCGTGCTCGACTACGTACTCGCTGAAACGCTCAACGGCCTCACGACCCACGCCGGCCACGACGCAGCCGTCGATCTCCTCGATCGCATCGAAGAAAACGCCCGCTTCCACATCGACTCACTCACCACCGACGCCCTCGCGACAGGGAAGGCCCTCTTTCGCCAACACGAACCCCTCTCGTTCGTCGACGCCTGCATTGTCGCGTATATGCAAACCGAGGGGCTCGGTTACCTGTATGCGTTTGACGACGATTTTGACGCTGTCGAGGATGTCTACCGACTCGATACAGCAACGAATCCCTACGATCCAAACTGACGCCGGCTGACGCTACAGCTGGTGACGAGGTTCTGTCTCAGGATAGTGGCACCCCATAGTCAGCCGCCAGCTCCTGGAACTCGTCTCACGCCGGGAGCTGCTCGTCATCGACCTCGCCGTGCGTCTCGAGGTAACGGAGCAGGGTGTCGATTTCGTCTTCGAGGCCATACTTCGCCGCCTGCGCTCGGAGGTCCGCCTCGTCGACGTCGACGTGGCTGAGCAGGAGGAGACAATACGAGCGGTGGCGGCTGCCGTCGTCGATCAGTAGTGTGTGACAGCAAAGTTCTGCCGGCGAGACTGCGTCGAGGTCCTCGGAGTAGACGTAGTAGCGATGGCCGGTGAGCAGGAACTGGAGGTTGAAAGCTGCGAACCGAGCAAGGCCGGTTTCGTGGAACCCCTCTGCGTCGATCTCCGTCTCTGCCTGCGCGAGGAATTCGTCGTAGTCCTCCCAGAGAATCGTCCCCTTCGGGGCAGCGGCTTCGAGGCGCTGTCGATGTAGATGATGTGCGAGTTCCCGGGCGAACTCGTGGAGACGGTCGAAGTCGGCGTTGAACTCGTAGTGGCCGTCGGCTGTCCCGACGAGACCCCGGTCGCGAAACCGCTTGAGGACTCGGTTGACCGTGTTGCGGTAGTTGTCGCTCCGGTCAGCGATTTCGGAGACAGTTCGCGGCTGGTCGAGGTAGTACAGCACCTCGAGTGCCTTGCCGGTCAGCAGCTCGGGGAACTCGATGTGGGAGTGCTGGCGGACGAGGTCCTGATAGAGCTCGACGGCGCGAGCATCCGACGGGACGACGCGTTTTCGACGGCCGTCGCGTTCCGTGTAGACGAGTCCCTTCTCGACGAGGTCGGCGACGGCACGGGAGAGGTAGCTCTCGCTGTGGTCGAGCTTCGTCGCGAGTTCGGAGATCGTGTCGCCGCGGTCAACCGTGGCGAGGACCTCAAGTTCGATACGCCGGAGCACGGTGTAACACAGTACGAAATTATTTTATAAAGAAGTTTCAAGTAGCGTTACAGCCAGCGAGTACGGGAGCCGTCCCCACCGTCTTAACCAACAAAACCACGGATTCGCAGCCGCTGTTGGTTAAGACTTGTCAGCAGATCCAACTACGAGGACACCGTCTGTGGAGGCGACATTCGGGCCAACGAACTGGTCCGTCGCGACGGTGACTGGTGCGTTCGTCTGGTTGTCAACCGAACTGTAGCCGTTCGAGACAAGTCCGACGATACAGTATACGGTGCGGCACCGTAGGCGCTGTCCTTGGCAAGCGCGCCGAACCGAGCGTTCAGTTCGGGGTGCGGTCGGTCGTCAGTGACCGGGAAACGCGATCGTCGCTGTCGTCCCATCCTCATTGTCGATCTCGAACGCAGCCTCCGAGTATCGGACCACGCGATCCACAATCCACAACCCCGCTCCGCTCCCATGTTCCAGCGCGGACTCACCGTGCTGATCGATCACGTCAAGCTCATACGGATCGATTCCGGGACCGTTATCACTGATCTCGATTCGCACATCCTCGTCACTCCGGCGGACGGCAACCTCGACCACGGGGGCGTCGCTGTCGTTGTGTTCGAATCCGTTCCGGATGAGGTGAGCGAGCGCGGCTTCCAGCTCTGGGTGAGCCGTCACCGTCGCCGCGTCGCAGACATCGACTTCGAGTTCGCCGTCCGGGAACTCTCCGTCGACGGTCGATGCGGCGGACCGGACCTCCTGCTCAAGCGCGACGGTAGTGATCTCGTCCCGACTGTTTACGACCTTACGCATCTCCTTGGCGTGCTTCGAGGTCTTCTCTAGGTCGCGGCAATTCTCCAAGACTCGCTTCGCGTACCCGCGTATCGGCTCCTCAGCCTTCGCCTCTATCTGAGACGTGTACCCCATTATCGCGGTGAGCTTGTTCCGGACGTTGTGTCTGAGGATCCTTGCGATCACCTGATTGAGGAGGTCGATGTCCCGGCGACTGTCAATCACCTCGGTGATCGCTTCAAGATTTGTCCCGAGAGAGTCGAGTATCTCGGCGTCGAGCTCGCTGAAGCTCTCGGCGTACGCCGAGCCGGCGATCAGCACCCCGAAGTCACCGATCGGAACGATCACCTCCTCCTCGATGGGCGTCTCCGGATTGTAGGCGTCCGGGTCCGTGGCGACATCGGCGGCGACGAGCGTAGTGTCGTTTTCGAACGACTGCCACGCGAGGCTGTCTCCATTCAAGAATGACGGCAAGTCTCCGAGCAGGCGTTTGGAGTGGTCGGTCGCCGCAACCGGTTCAAGCCGTTGTTGCGCGGGGCGATGCTTCCAGATGCCCATCAGCGGCATGTTCAGTGCCTCGGGGATGTCTGTGAGGACGGATTCGACCATCTCCTCGTGAGAGCGTTCCCGAAGCGCGCGACGGGCCGTCTCTTGGGTCGTCCGGAGACCCTCTTCGCTCAACTGCCTGTCGAGTCCGATCGCCGTGAGCTGGCTCAGCACCTGTAGAAAGTACACGTCCTCGTCGTCGAAGCTGTTCCGCTCGGGAGCCGAGGTCACGACGACGCCGTGGCTGCCGATGGGGACGATGAGCACGCTTCCGACAGGAGTCTCCTCGTTTGGAAGGCGTCCGTCGAACGCGGCGATGTCATCGATCCGGATCAGCTCTTCTCGCTCGTACGCCTCCCAGACTACGGAGTCCCTGTCGGTATAGGTTATCGATCCCTCGCTCAGCCGCTCTCGAACCGCCGCGCTCGTGACTATCGGTTCGAGTGCTCCCGAGTCCCGGTCGTACAAGTGAACGCCGACGCTCGAGTGTCCAAGAACAGATTCTACGGTCCGAACGACCGTCTGGCAGATCCGATGACGAGAGCCCTCTGTGAGGATATCCTGTGCGGCAACGTAGAGTTCCTGTAGCGTCAGTTCGCGCTCGCGTTGGTCGGTAATATCGACGTACACACCGAAGTACTCGGTCCGCTCAGTCGCAGTCACCGGAACGGCCGTAAAGAGGAAGTACCCGACCCCATCAGCTGTTTCTCGCTGCACCTCCTGCCGAAACGGTTCTCCCGTCTCGAGCGTCTTGACGAGCGAGTCGGTCTCTACGGGCTGATCCTCGGGCGTAATCAGTTCGTTGAGACTTTGCCCGCGGAGTGAGTCGTTGGGATATCCGAACGTCGATCTGAATGCGTCGTTTGCGCGATGAATCCGCTCTGTTCCGTCTTCTGTGACGACAACCTCGACGGTCGGTTCAGCGGCCGCGGCGAAGATGGCTTCGAAGCGGTCGCGTTGCCTGCGTAGCGCTCGCTCCCTTCGGTTCGACCGACATGCCTGTGCCAACCGACTATTCAACGGGTCCAACGCTGAGACGGTTTCAACGTCGAGCGATCCCCCTTGTTTGCCGAGGATCATGACGCCAAACCCTGGGAGGTCGAAGAGATAGTACATGCCTGAGCCGTCGACCGTGCCGGTAGCGGGCAGGGAGTCGGCGAACCGCCGAACTGTCGTCGACTTCGACGCCACGGCTGCGGACTCGGCCGTCCGGTCGGTTCCCCCCGAGACGCCGCTCCGAGCGCCGGCAGCGATCTCTACGAGGTGTTCTCGGGCGCTGCGGAACAGCTTGTTCCGAATCGGGTTCGCGGGGATAGATGTCACGAGTGTCGGTTCCGCCCCGTCCGACGACGCGGAGATTTCGAATACACCGCCGACGGAACAGTTCAGTTTCTGAAGATACGCGGCGAGCGCTTGGTCAGCTGTCTCTTCGATGCTCCCACGGGTCTCGATGGCGAGCGAAATCTCGTAGAGGGTCTGGACGCGCCGCTGTCGCGAAGTCATACCTCCTCTGCCGCGCCGACGACCGCGGTCTTGTTGTAGTAGTCGAGGTGTCCGTAACCGTCGTTGGCGATTTCGCCGATCGTGAGGGCGCCGATCATCGGCGTGTCGTCCGTCTTGACGGCGGAGAGTTCGCGCTCGAACTTGTCTTCGAGGTACAGCACCCGTGAAATACAATCAAAGAAAAACAGCCCTTCTACGGGCGCATCTGACTCCCACGCCTCCGTCTTTGCGCGACGTGCAGCGTCGATTAGTGACTCCGGTTCCCCCTCAAGGACGTGAACGAATTCGCCTTCGGGTACCGCCCCGAAGCAGTCGAGACCGCCCTCTTCGGTCACCTCGAAGGGGTCGCGAACGATTTGCTCTCCGTCCATCCGAGCGATTCCGAAGGGGTACGCCTTCGCCGTCTCGAAGAAGTCATCGGCCGTGAGTTCGCTCTCAGCATGTTCGTCCACGGCGGATTTATACACCGAAAACGCCGGCTGGCCGTCTAGACTGTGTAGTGTGCCCCCGTCCGAGTCGGTCACCCGGAACGGACCAGCAATTTCGTGCCACCCGTGCTCGACGCCGAGGGTTACCGGTGACTCCACCGCAGCCATCACGGCGCCATCCCCGATGATCCCCTCGTTAGTGAACAAACAAGGGCGCTGTTCCGCTTCGAGCGTGCCGGCCCCACCGCCGATAAAGTTGAGCTCAACGCTGTACGTTCTGAACAGCGATTCGATGAACTCCTCGATGTTCGTTGCGTACGCGTCCACAAATACGAACGCCGTCTCGTACCCGTCGAGCGGAAGGTCGGCGTCCAAGACTGATGTGTAGTCCGGGTCCGCGCCGCTCAGCCCGCGGATCGTCGTCACATGTGGTTCCGATGAGAGTCCGCAGATGACCGCTCCGCTCTCCTTATTCTCACCGTCGTGAATTACTTCGGGGAAGACGCCACCGAAGACGCTCACGTCGAGTTCCCGAAGGAACGGGTTGAGCCACTCGTCGAGCCCGTCGTCCGGAGCGGCACACAGCAGGATCCCCTCGACACCGTCTCGCGACGCCACCTCATGCACCGCCACGCGTATCGATTCGGGCGTGTCAGCGTACCTGTAATTCATGCCCCAATTTCCCCCATGACCCCAGACGCACCGAGGGGGCGGCATGTCGGTTGCACGTTGTACTTCCCCAGAATCCGGGTCACAACTGTCTGGCGTTTAGTCGCGAACTCAACGACATAGTCGAAATGTGCCGAAGCGAGGCAGTGGTCCTTATCATTCGAACTCGCGGGCAGCACGTGGACGAGACTGCCGACGCCTCGGTCACGCCACGGTCCAATGAGCTCGTGACGGAACCAAGCGAGCGATATCTTATCCTGGTACAAGCGACGTTGGGTCAACATCTTGGTTGTGAAGTGTTTTGTCAGTTCGTGATCGCGATTTGGTCGTCGCCCACCGTGCGGCGATGCCGGTAGGTCTCGTCAGGAATTTTGTGCCCTTCGGCGTGTTCTCTACGTACTGCTGAAGTGGCGATTCTGTGTCTGTCAGACACGTAAATCGTTATTACGCGACCTTCTACTTAATCGCTCTCGCCAAGTTATCGCTTTTGAGAAGTCTCTCCGCTGTTGAACCCGACGACGCGGCTAGGGTCACTGGCTGACATAACAGGTTCACTCTTTTGTAGGAGAGTGTCGATACAATCGTCGGTAGCTGAATGGGAACACGAATCGACTTTCTAAGCACTTTTACCGTGGACTGCCACTTCCAGTCGTTCACACAAGCTGCTTAATGTGGCCGCTTCGCCGACGCGTCGGCGATCGTCTGAAACTGCGTCGGGTCTTGAAGCAGATCTCCGCCCATGTCGGCGATCGCCGACTGGTCGATGTATTTGACGTTGTCGCCGTACACCGCTAGCACGGGTTCGTGTTTGAACTCACCAATTGGGCGAGGCGTGGTACACTCTATTGCGACGTGCGTTCCTCCCGGGAGGGTGGGCGCGTCGGCGTACGCCGCCGGGAGGTCGTCCCTGTGAACGCCCGCCAGCATATGACCGGGAAGAATCACCATCGCGGTCCGGTAGCCGAACGCCGGTTGGGAAAGTATCCCAACCAGCAGATACGTGAGGTCCTCGCAGTCACCGCAGCCATCGACGAGCGTCTCCTCAACGGTTCGGATGTAGTCCGGCGCTCCCATCGATTCCGCATCCGTCGCGTATCTGAGTGAGTGTACGAGTCCGATCGCCCCGTCGAGAAGGACCGACTCAGGGAGCGACCGCCGAGTACACTTGTCCGTTGCGGTCGCGTTGAGGAGCGCCCCCGTGAGCTGCTCGGCGTGAGCACTCGTCTTCGCCGCTTCGAAGCCGCTTACTCTGGTGGGGCTTGGATCTGCGACATCCGTGGCGAGTGAATAGAGAGGGGCAGAATTCGAGAGGGTTCTGGTGTACCGCCCATCTCCCAGTGTTTATGCTAAATGAAGCTAAATGACTGGATGGAAGGAGAGTCACACGCTCCTCCTTCCCCTCTAATGACCGACAGCCCGCCGCCACTTGGACACTGTCCAAGCTGCGAACGCGAGATCTCAGCTGCGTGGAAGCTCATCGAGTACGACCAAGCAGACGGGGACACAGGCATCTTCGCGGAGTGCCCGTCCTGTGAGAAGGTTGTAAAGCCGGAGTAGAAAGGATCACAGCGCACTACGCAGTTGGGTACGCCTGAAAGGAGTAGTCGATCGCGATACCGCCATACGGGAGGGTCAGGTTTGGGAGGCCCACTTGACGCAAGACGACACCTGCGTTCACCAAGACGTCAAGATCAAGCGGCACGAACGCACCTGAGAGTGGCTTTCGCTCAAAACCTCTCATTATCGTCGGTGGATCATTTACGCGTTGAGACCATAGAATGCGGTATGGCGACAATCGACGCAGACAAAATGATGGTCATCGCCGGGGTGCTACTCAGCACCCTCGCGTTCATGGACATTTACAAGACGTGGAAAAAGACACGACGAACCGAGCGCACTGAGGACGAACCCGACGTGACAGCGAGGGCCGGAGAACAAAACCAGAATTCACCGGCGTCAGAAGGATGAATGGGCTGGGGCAAACATCTTTACGGCTATAGTTTCAATTCAATATATGGTTGATACAGACGATGCGGTGGCTGATGTCGCAGAGGATATCGACGCCGATGGACTAGGTACTGCGGTGATCGCGTCGATTGGCTCCGTTGCGCTGGCCCTGTACTTCTACTACGTCCGCGGGGACAAGCAACGTGGACAGTTTGTTGGCCTCTGGCCTACGACGATCCTCGCCGTGGCATCCTACTTCAAACTCGAAGAGATCCGCCAGAAGCTGGACGAGCTGGACGCTTAATTTCTTCGTCGTCCAGAAGTCGAGATCTCAGCTTTGTACCTACTATGATTAACAGTAATTAAAGGCGTCGAGACGATCAAGTGAAAGTAGAGGATCTGTTGAAATCCTCAGCTGCTGATAGTTTGGAGAGGCTATGCTGAATAGAGAGCTCGAGTCGGTCAGGTGGGTAGCAAACGTGTCCGCTGACACCGGGCCGCTCACGAGTCGGAACAGTCAGTGACCGCTGAGCAGACGGCGACGCTGGGACGCCCACCCTGCGACCGCTCCGAGGGGGACGAGCAAGGCACCGACCAGCGGGCTCCACGCAGTAGCGACGGTTCAGGTAACGTCGACAGCAGTCCACAACGGTTCCGGATAGAGTTGGACTGCGTACTGTAACCCCTGCCCGGTAACGACACTGAGGAGGAGCGGAAACAGTAGTACGTACACTCCTGCCAGTGTCGGGACGAGTGTCACGATGCCGAGGCCCATCGCACTACCCACGAACGCTCCCTGTTTCGGAGTCGACACCCGAGACGCGACTCGTCGCCACACGACAGCGCCTAGGACGAACCCTGAGACAAACGCGAACTGAGGCGCGTATCCGACCCAGTACTGCGCGTCTGGCGACAGGCGCAATGGAGCCACCATCGCCACGAGCAGATAGAGGAGAGAGGCGGCGAGTGCCACCGCCGCCGCGACGACCCCGGCACCCATATCCCGCCACCACGTCACCGAGCATTGCTGCCACGTGATCATACGGCTTTGGACGCTGCGTGGGAATATAACTAAGCGCAACCGGTCGGTGACAACTGTATCCTTTGTCTCTCGCACATCGACACTGACAGTCACCGAGTAGCTTTCCGAGACCTTGTTGAACACACAGCACTTGCAGCGGGCCCGGAACGGTGTTCGCCGCCGTGTTCACTCGTCCGCTCGTCCGTGGAGCTTCCACATCGTAGTCTCCAGGTTCCGGATGGCCGTAGCGTGTTGCCCGTTCACGAGGTCTGTCCAAGACTCAATCCCCGGGAATATGAGCGGCGTCGTGTGCACAGGGAGTCTCGCCCAGTCGACATCGGCCGCAGTAGCCGCGGACTCGACCTCGTGAGCCACCAAGGGCGGCGGGAGGTCTGCCGTCCGTTCAGGAGTCACCCCGAGACCAAGCCGGTGGGTGTAGCCAGCCCAGTGCCAGCGCTTCCCGGCGCCGTGGTGAATCGCGGGTGCCCACAGGTAGGTCTCGCCCGGAGACAGCTGCGTGGTGTCCGAGGGGTCGTCGGTTACCAACGGACGTGACATCGTGACGACCCACTCGTCTCCAGTCCACGTGCCCGAGGCGGTCCAGTCGGCGGCACTTCCGGCGGGCTTGCGGACGGGGCGGCGTGGAATCATCGCCCCCTCCCACTCGGCCACACTGGGGTCGAACGAAACGGTCACGTCCGGTGTAAGCGCGTACGTTCCCGAACCCTGTGCGGGGAACTCGCCGGCCGAGATGGCGTGGTAATCGAGTGCGCCCCCGTCTACGACATCCGGATCAAACATCAACTCTGGCCCCCCGTCCGATGTCCACTCTTGGCTCGTGTAGGTTCGACGGCCGTCATCGGCATGCCGATAGTCGAGGACATGAGCATCAGTCCCGTATCCGACCGGGTCGGACCGGTGTGCGCGCCACATCGGCAGGTCGAGAAACTCGCCGCGGGCCTTCATCGCCCGTAGCTCGCCGGGGGAACGCACCTCTCGCCAGTCGCCTTCCCACCACTCGCCGGCACATGCCTGTGGAAGGAACTTCCGGATATCGGACTTCCCGAGACGGTCGCCGTAGTGGGAGTGAGACTCGACGTCGGCTACAGACGCTGCACTCGGCAGCGAGCGCATCCCCTCGTGAGCCGTGAGCCATCCGGCGAACTCTTCGAACCCGCGGACGCTCCCATCGTCGAGGAAGAAGCTCAGACGGTCCTCGTAGAAGCCGGTGTGCTCGTCGTTGTCGTTCACCCACGGTGACGGGTCGGCAAACTGTTGCCACTCGCCTTCGTGGTAGACCAGCATATCGTGGATCCAGCCGCCGGGGTCGGGTTGATCCCACCGAAACTGAAAATGCAATCGCTCTCGGTCGTGTGCCACCCGCGTTCGAAGCTGTTTCTCTTGTTCGGCTGGCATCCAGTTGTCGGTCATCGACTCAACTCATCGTACGGTGGGCAGCCCACTTGGCTCGTACTACATTGTAGTATGTTAGCATACAAAATATATCGGGCGTGTTCCTCGCAGACAGTCATCTTCCGGCTTGATCGGGTTGAACCGCTCAGCACGGTTCACATCTTATATGTCGCTACGAGGCTCTCCAGATTACTGCTCGGAGCCGTACCGACCCGCGCTACCGCTTCGGTTGAACGACCTGCTCTCGTGGTCGGACAGGAAGACTCCAAGCTGTGCCAACCAGCCGTTACTATCCAAGCGCGGCGACGACGTCGTCGATCGTATAGAGACGGACATCGTCGCGCTCGCGGGCGGCGCCTTGGACACTGTCGGCAAATCCACTCCGGGAGAACAGCGCGTATTCGACGGTTCGCGAGCCACCGCCCGACGGCTGCCACCGGAGTTCCTCGACGTGCGTCTCCAGCGATGCCAGGGCGCCGTAGTCAAGCGGCGATGCCTGATACTTACACTCGCCGACGACGAGCGTGTCTTCGTCAGTGAGCCCGACGACATCGATCTCGTGGTCCTGATACCACCACTGCCCAACATCGACGATCGGCGTCTCGTCGTACAGGGTCCACAGGGCCTCACAGCACAGTTGCTCGAAAGCAGGAGCGACGAAATCGGCCAGCTCGGGGTCGACAAGTCGGTCGTAGGCCTCCTCACCGAACTGGTCGTACCGATCCGCACTCCCGTACAAGAATCGGAACCAGAATCGGAACAGGGGATCCCGAAGTCGGTACTGACTCCGCTTGGATCGTTCAGGTTTCTCAGTCACGGGCACATGCCGTTCAATGAGTCGGAGCCGGGAGAGCCGATCCAGATACGTCGATAGCTGGTTGTAGTCGATACCTGTCACGCCGGCAATCTCGTTGCGGCCTGTTGCCCCGCCGGCGATCGCTTCGAGGATCGAGAAGTAGCGCGTCGGCTCCGTTAGTTCCATCCGGAGAACGTACTCCGGCTCGTTACGGAGCGATCCGTGGCGAGTTAACACCGTCTGCTGGATGTTCTCGCCGAGGGACCGATCCGCGTCGAGTTCCTCGAGGTAGTAGGGAACGCCTCCGAACACGCTCCACGCGCGAACAGCCTCGTCCGCCGTCGCATCGTCCGGGAAAAACTCCGTCGCGGCGTCGAACGAGAGTTCACGGATGTCGAGCGTTAAGGATGTCCGCCCGTACAGCGGGCTGTCTCCGAGCAGCGTTGCTTCCTCCATCATACTGATCGACGACCCGACCAGCACGAACGTCGTCTCCGACTCGTCGAACTCGTGGTCGAACAGGGCCTGTAACACCGACGGGAGGCTCTCGTCCTGTTCAATCAGGTACGGAAACTCGTCAAGGACGACAATCGCGTTCTGGTCGGCTAGATATCGGAACAGCCGCTCCCAATCGGGACGAATGTCTTCGATACTAGGAACCGTATCGGCCGCAGTTTCGACGAACTGTTCCAGTTGGAGCTCTCGTGTCTTTTGTCGTGCCTGATAGAAGACCGCGTTCTCCCGTCCCTCAAGCGCCTTCTTGACGAGTCTCGTCTTCCCGAGCCGTCGTCGGCCGTACACGACGGCGAGATTCGCGTTTTCCGAGTCGAAAAGCCCGTGGAGCCGAGCCAACTCCTCTGAGCGGTTCACGAAGCCTGTCATGGCGCTGAATTAGTGGTGCGGAATAAAAATATTCTGAATAATCATATTCTGCAATATCATATCTAGAGATATCATCGATTGAGGATTCAACAGAGCCACAGAAAGTCAGTCCTGCTGGGAAAGATCTCCAAGAGCAGTCACAGTATGCGGGCTGGTATCGATAAATACTGCCCCGTCGGCGAGGACTGGTTGAGACCAGATCGTTCCACACGCCAAGTCGTTACCGAGAGTATAGTGCCAACGCGGTGTTCCATCGATCCTCTCAAACGCAACGATTGCCGGACAACCAAGCGATTCCATGAACACTGGTGCGACGACGCTTTCGCGCCCAACTGCGAGTGGGCCGCGGACAAAATGTCGGGTCGGATTTTTCGACAGAGACCACTGCCTGCCGCCGTCTGGCACCGATACCGCTGTGAGACCGGATTCGGACAGCACGAATGCGGTACTATCGTCAACGGCGATACTGCGAACCCGTCCGTGCGGAAGTTCTATAGATGTTCTCTGCTTTCCGTCGCTATGATCATAGACAGTAATATCGGCTCCCTCACCGATTAGGACACCATTCGTTACACAGACATGCGCTGAATACCGGTCAGTATCTGCGATTCCTCGCTGCCAGATCAACTCCCCAGTGTCTATTTCAAGACAGCGTAGAACTTCTTCACCTTTTTTAGATGTTCCAGTAATATATACGTGATCGTCAAATACTGATAGTCCACGTCCGTCGCCTCGCAGTGCAGAATCTTGCCATTTGATATCGCCCGACTCGGTCGTGACGGCCATAACGTAGTACTTCTGACGATGTATAAAATCAATCAGTCCGATCTGTCGATCTGGGACGACCGTCGCCGATATCGAAGATACATGCCCCGGAAGCTTTCGTTGCCACCGCTCACTGCCGTCGGCAGTACTGAACGAGTAGAGTCTCTCTCGGGTCGCAACCAACAACTGATCGTTGATGATGCCTCCTGAGACACCAACCGGTTCCGTATCGTCGAGATCACGATCGAGGGCTGTTTGCCACCTGTGCTCGCCGGTTTGGGCATTGAGTGCGGTAAGGCCATCGTTGCCGTCAACAGTATACACGGTTTGATCAGCCACTACCGACAGCATCCGACCACTACCACCGCCCCACGCTAGATTTCCGCGCTCAGGGACTGTAACATCGGACGTAGCCGTCTTCTGGGCATTACATCGTGACTGGTTCCATCCACTGGTTGGTGCTGTCGGCAGTGATCGGTCAGGGGAGGCAAGACATCCGGAGGCCCCACATACACCAGCCATGGACGCGAGCACTCCACGACGAGTCCAGCTCATATCCCGACCTAACCAGGCTCGAAATTAATTGTTCCAACGTACTTCTGTGGCCGAAACAGTCCCCGATTTGTCTTGACAACACGTTTTCTCCTGTTGTGTGGCCGTAGCGCCCCTCTGAAAGCCAGTTCGATAAGCCACTGGTGTCAGGCGATTATGCTCTTGCTCACCCTCGTTGAGAATACACTTCGTGTAGCCAGACAAGCGTTGGGAAGCCACGCGGGGAATCCCGATTCAGGCGGTCTTCCCCGCACACACATATCCTCTCCCACTGTGTCCGGAGGAAAAAAGAACACTGCTACGGTGAGCTGGTTGATCGGCTGAGCCTCATGCCTGGTGTGTGCGAGCGACTCGACCTATGCTCTGATGCCATGCCTGATCCAACGATGTTCTACCACTCCTTTGACCGATATGCGCCCTGTATTCAGCAGTCACTGAAACGTACTCAGATGTTTTCAGGAGAGGTGTGCGAGATTCAGAGGTTGAGTCGGTCACGTCAAACTCTTGTTTGGAGCTAATAGCCGCTGGATTCCAAGATAGATAGCGGGGGTCAATACAACTGTCAGAACGACCCCTACAGCTAACGGGAGAACGCCTGTTGGGTCGGGGGAAACGACAAAGGAAACTGCGAACCCGAGAAAGAGAGCCACAATGGCTGATACCAGCATGAGGACAGTTGATTTCACATCTCGGTGCTATAGCGTGAGTCGAATAAAAGTGGTGTCCCTTGGTTCTCTCTGAACAAGTCCTGACAGATTCGCGCCCTGTATTCAGCAGTGCCTCTTCTACTTGCTCGGTGTCCGTCACCACCGACGTGCCCGATACAGAGGCTGAGTTCAGCAACTATCCTGCATTCAATGTGCCGCTGATCAGGTGGATGAACTGGTTAAACGAGCAGCGGACCAATTATTCAGCCGTTGCGGTGTGATAGACAGCGGCACTGGACATGAGTGCAATCACTAACCCAGCACCTGCACCGATTGTGATTCCGGTCGCCAACTCGCCATCCATAATAAGGGCCATCACGATTCCCCACCCAGCACCTATCCCGACCCCAATACCCATTCCTGCGCCAATCGCGCTTGAACGGTCGGAATCTTCCGAAGTGCTCATACCTAAGTAACTTTTTCAGCGGAATATCAACGTTCGGTGGAGAGTAAGGCACCGAATCAGTTGCCTGCTCCCTCTGGCCGACTGATCTCGTCTCAATCTCCGCCCACAAACATGCTACATTCGCGCTCTGTATTCAGCAAGGCTCCGAGAACATATTACGGGATAAGGATTTCAACGGAGCCGTGCACTTGTAATTTCGATACTGATAGCTACCGATGAAACGTTTAGTATGAGAACCGCGCAAATCACTCCATGACATCGATCGACGATCGTGGCGCATCCCCAGTTATTGGTACTATACTCATGGTCGCGATCGTCGTAGTCATCGGTGTCGCTGTCGGGATGACGGCGATGGGATACAGCGACGATCTTCGAGATCTGACGGCCCCTGTAACCTACGGGGATAACCTGATCCAGAATCCCGGATTTGAACGCGGAAACAACAGCTGGGAAGACGGCACTGGAAACACAACCTCTGCCGCGAAAATTGTCGAGGGAGGCGGGATAGACGGCTCGAATGCGGTGCGACTCCAGAGTGTCAGCGGGCAGCAAGACTACGTTGAACAAAATCTTGACACGGTGTTGAGACCCGATGCGGAGTACCGTCTGTGTGCGGAATCTCGTCTTGACGAACAGAGTGGCGGACGGGCATGGGTTGGCGTCCAGCACGCCGACGGTGGACCCAAAAATCACCTCGCCATCTGGGAGGTGACGTGGGGAGAATACCGCGGCCAGTGTGAGTATTTCAAGGCTGATGCTGAATTGAAAAATATTACAGTGTGGGTGTATACTGAGGGTGACGAATCGGTTCTTGCTGACGAGTTTGTCCTACAGCGAACGCAGTTCCTGACTGATGCAAGGCCCGACGAGTAGCCAATAGCATCGGTTCTAATTGCGTTCGAGGACTTGACGGATATCCGCGACCGAACGGGTGCGTCGTGGGGCCACAAGTGGGCGTTCCGCACGCTGTACGAGCAGGTAGAATACAGAGCCGAAGCGGTCGGCGTCTCGGTGAAGCAAGTCGGGTCGGCGTACACGTCACAGCGGTGTGCCGAGTGTGGATTCACAGCTGAGGAGAATCGCGCGACTCGCAACGATTTCCGATGCGTAAAGTGTGAGTCAGAAGCGAACGCGGACTACAATGCGGCGAAGAACATCAGGATGCGGTACGTCCGTCGAGGCCAACAGTCGTCTCGGCGGACGGGCAACAGTCAGTTTGCCCTCAAGTCTGGAACAGTGACGCCGAGTGGCGGATTCACCGCCTACCCGGACGGGTTCGAGGCCGAGTTCATTGACAAGCCCCACCCTCCACGAGCGAACCCCTCAGGGTGAGCGAAGTAGGGTGGGGTAGTTGACTCCTCCGCTGTGAACACGGCGTAGGGGATGCGTCACGTCCCGGCCGCGCCGGCCAACCTTTTGCGGCGGTCAAATAGGGAGCTCCTTAGGGAGGGTTAACTGAGTTCGATTGTTCGATCAGTCCAGCTCCTCAGGCGGCGTAAAACCGTCTGTTCACGCCGCGAGACGGGATCATCGCTCCCGAACTCGTCTCCCTCGTAGGCGTTGACGACGACGCAGTCAGCTTGGCTACAGTACTCGATGAACTTGTCTAGGTCTCCCGCCTCATGTTGGAATCCGATGGTGGCGTCGTTGACGAAGACGGCGGCAGGATCGGACGGTGCGTCGTTGAACCGGCGATTGGCTCGTTCGGCATTTTCACGGGCTAATTTGAGCACGTCTGCCGTCTCACTGCCCTGTGAGCGCGGGGCGTTTGCTTCGACGGGGTCGATCCAGACTTGGTCGGGAATCTCCACGAACCGGCACAACCGGCGGCCGACGACGCGGTCGGTTCGACCCAGCTCGGGGCCGAACTCGAAGACAACCGTCTCCTGTGTCCGACCGTATTCAAGCCAATTCGTGAGTGTCCGTGCGGTGAGACTCGTCTTCCCGACCCCAGATGACCCGACGATCAGTGTCCGTCCAGTCAGCGGGATCTGTGTCTCTGTCACACCAACACCTCCTCACGGACGTATTTAATACCCGAGACGACCGTCGCCACGCCGAGTAGGAGGGCAAACGCGAGGACGGTCCCGGAAAGGACGTCAATACCGCTTCCGGCCTGCTCTCGGAGAAAATTCACTGCGAGCGTTCCGGAGACGACCAGTAGGCCAAGTCCTCCGGCGTTTGCCAGCGTGGAAGGCGGCTCGGACACCGCATCGCTGTTAAGCAGGTAGAGTACGATCGCGATGGCGAACGGCGTCCCCACTGTTCCCAATGCGAGGACGAGCACGAGTTGACTGATAACCTCCCCGCCGATGAACGCGCCAGCAGCGGACACCAGTGCGAACCCCGCGAGCAGGACTCGATATCGCGTGTCCGAAACCGATGTCCCCCAGCCGAGCTTGTCTGCGACGAGAAACGGCGGGACAACGGTGTTTCCACCGAGGGTGGAGACGGCAGCGCCACCTAGGCCCAGAAGAAACAGCGTCCCGGCGCTGTCACCGACCAGCGGACCTAGCGTCTTTCCGGCACCGATCGCGGTCAGTTCCGGATCGGACAGCACGCTCGCTGCCACGAGGAAAACGGCGACACTGTAGACGCCGAACGCCCCCAGCATCGAGACGCTGATGTCCAGTGCGGCGAGGTCGTAGTCTCGGACGGTCCAGTCCCGGGCTCGCATCGTATACGACTGCATCGTTATCAGCGTGATGTGAACCGCGCCGCCGAGGATGCCAGCTGCGATCAGCCCGCTACCCGCGGGTAAAGACGGCACGAGACCGGTCACAGCGGCCTCGTAGTCGACGGGGACGACCCACAGCGACGCGACGAACGCGAGCACGACGACCGTCACCAGCGCCTTAGAGAGGAATTCAATGAACCGGTAGCCTCGACCGGCAAGCCCGGCCGCGAGAACTATCCCCCAGACCAATCCCCAAATCCGGGCATTGACACCGGTCAACGACGCCGAAACAGACGCGGCAGTGTTCATGATGACGAACTGCGCCGCGCCCGCGACGACAACAACGTCGACAACGAGAACGACCGCCCACCCCTCACCGACGTGGTCCTCCACGACGCCTACGATACCGCGTTCGGTGAGTAGCCCGAGCCGCATCGCGAGAAACTGCGCGACCGCACCCGCGGCCGCGGATAAAATAACAACCCAGAGGAACGTGTAGTCGAAGCTCGCACCGGCGGCGATCAGGCTGGCCATCGTCGCCGGCCCGGCGGCGATGGCACCGGCTACCCACGACGGACCCATCTCGCTGAGGTATGCACGCACTGTACTGCCACCCGTGGACAGACGTTCGGATCGGTGATTGCTCACAACTCGTCACCGGGCTTGGACGTGCCCGTGTGGCCCCCGTTGCCACCGATCCAGCCGAACTCAGCGGCGATCACATACACCTCATACAGGAACACGGCGGAAACGGCCGAGACTGTCCCCCAGAGTAATATCGCGAATTCGGTCGACCCAACCGGGGTCATTGGTCGTCCACCTCCCGGTCCTCCAGTTGTCCGCCGTCGGGTTGTAGGTCGTCCAGCCGTCGGATCTCGCTCGCGAGCTCGTCGAAATCATATCGGTGTGACGAGCGCTTGGCAAACGCTAGCGTACACACAGTTGCGGTCACGAAGGCACCGGCGAACGACGTGAGATAAAGCCCGTCAGGTGACGGCAACATCGCACCGACGAGTGGGATCGCACGGAGAGCGTCGGCGATCCCAAGCGGAAACGGGAAGACCGCCGCACCGACCGCGAGGCCACCGACACTACTTATCAGTGCGCCCGTCCCGGTGAGTCTGTCCGAGAACAGTCCGTACAGGAACGGGACCGCGACGGCTGCGCCCAAGAGGTCGGCAAACAAGAAGAGCGCCAACACACTCTGCGCCGTTTGGCTGACGTAGATTGCCGCGACGGCGACGACGATTGTGAGCACTCGGGCGCTGAGCGAGAGCGTCCGGTCGTCGGGGTCGTCGAGTAATCGCGGGAGGTCTGCCGTGACAACGCTCGAAAGCGCGTTGAACAGCGTGTCGACCGAACTCATCACGAGCAGGAGTGCGAGAAGTGTGACCGCGACCACGGCCCACTCCGGGAACGTCTCACCCAGAAGCGCAAAGAACGCTGTCGAAGGGTTCTCGACGGATGCGTTGCCGACGGCGACAACGCCGAATAAAGCGGCGAGTAAGACTATCATTCCGTTAGCAACGGTCGCGGTTCGGAACCCTCGCGCAACCGTCTTCGCGTCAGAGCCCGCGTATATCCGCTGCCACCACGTCTGATTGATTAGCTCGGCTCCGAATATCGCGAGCGCGATAGCGATCCCGAACCGGATCCCGTCCGAGTTCAGTGGGTCGAGCAGAGACGGGTCGGTCGCGACGATCCCATCGTAGACTGCTCCCGTTCCGCCGAGGGTAACGATCGCGCCGGTGAAGGCGACGACCAACAGCGGGAGAACCAGTGCGGTCTGGACCGTGTCGGTGAGAATGCTCGCGCGGAGTCCACCGTACCCCGTGTAGGCCAAGACGAACCCGCCGACGAGGACCGCCGTCAACCACTGTGGCACGTCGGCGACGAGCGCGAGGGCTAACGCGATCCCAGTGAGTTCAGCGGCGAGAAAGATGAACATATAGAACACGCTCACGAAGAGAATGAACGTGTACATCGCGCTTCCATATCGAGCGTACGCGTACTCCGTGAGTGAGTGCCCGTCGGGAATTACGTCGCGAACCCGAGGTCCGATCTTCGAATACGCCAACATGGGAAGCGCCTCACCGACCGCGTAGCCGACGACCGCCGCGATACCGAAGGAGGCCCCTGCTTCGGGCGCCGACAGTAGGATCCAGACGCCCATCACGGAGGCGATCAGCGTGGCGGTCAGCTGTCCCCCACCGGCCGAGTTGCGGGCGGTAATGAGGTCCTCGGCCGAATCAAACCCCCCACGGGAGGTGTAGACCCCCATCGCGGTGAATGCGACGAGCGTCGCGATGGTGAGTCCGAGCACTGTCTCAGTCGTCACCATCGCCGACCAGCCTCCGACATCTCCTGATCGTACGCTGCCGCGAAGAAGGCGAACTCCAGCTCAACAGTCCGCCGGAACAACCGCTCGAGGCCGCGTTGTCGCTGTGGCGAGACCATAGCACCCTCGCGGTCGAGTTCTCCTCGGAGCCACGTCACGAAGTCACCGAACGAGTCGTTGTTGTGGAGGTCGATCCACTCGTCGAGATAGAAGCGGTCAGGCCGCTCAGGAGGCATGTCCGTGGCCCATTCGAGATAGATCCACTCGGCAGGAACCAGCACGGCGAGTGTTTCGGGGTAACCGCCTTCACGGCCGGCCCGTTCGAGCAAGTCCACAAACGCTCTGCTGCTGGCGGTGAGTTCCGGATCCGCGTTCGTCGCCTCGGGGACATCGAGCGCCTCGAAGGCCCGTTCGAAGTAATCGCTCTCGTCATCCGTGAGTACGGTCAAGAATTCGGTAAGTGACGACTTCGCCTCCATCGTGGGTGCGTCACCGACCGCGCGACCGACCGTTCCGACGAGCGTTTCCACGAATGCGTAGTCCCGAACAAGGTATCGTCGGAACGCGTCGTCGGCAAGCTCACCGCTCCCGAGTTCTCGCACGAACTGGTGCGTCACTGTATCGGTCCAGTCGGGTTCAGCACGTCTGCGGAGCCAGTTAGTGAACGAGGGGTCGTCACGGTTCGCGGCGTAGGTGTCGAACGAGTCCGGCGCGCCCGTGGTCTCGTCGCCGGCGCTCATATTGCCCACTCCTCCTGTCGCCATGCGGCGTCCCAAAACCGGTATTCGTAGCGGGCCGAGGTGTGGAACAGTTTGCGAAACCGCTCTCGCGTCTCGGTATCGGCGTCGGCTGCCACGTCGTTGAGGAGTTCTTTACACCACGTCGTGAGTTCGGTGAACTCCTCGCCGGCGTACGTCTGGATCCACTCCGCGTACCGTTCGTCGTCGGGAAGTCCCCTATCGGCGAGTCGTTTCCCGGTCTCGTTGAATCCCCACATACAGGGGAGTAACGCTGCGACGAGGTCACCGAACGTCTTCGTCGCGGCCACGCGGACGAGAAAATCGGTGTACGCTCGTGTCGTGGGGGACGGTGTCGCCGCTTCGAGATTCGCCTCCGAGATACCAAAATCTGCAGCGTACGCACGGTGAAGGTCCATCTCCGTGTTGATCGTCGAATCAAGCAGTTCGGCGAACGTCCCCATTCGACCGATATCGGGAGCCTTCGTCGCGCCGTGTGCAAACACTCGAGCATACTGGGTCAGATAGTAGTAATCTTGCTCAACCCAGTAGCGAAACGTGGCCTCGTCAAGTGTCCCTTCACCGAGCTCTTCGACCATTGGGTGATCGACGATGGCCTGCCACGTGGCCTCTGCCACATCGTCGAGTTCGTCGGTAAAGACCATAGCCGATATCCATCGTTCGTCAACTTATAACTTGGTAATATAATCAAGTAATGGCAGAGGGAGGCCAATACATCTCTCCCGCTTCTGGCGGATGACGCTTGACTTTGAGACGGTTGCGTTGAGAAGATATTCTCCGTCTCCACGGAGACGCCGCTGTCGGGAAGATTGAGACCGACACTAGTCTTGAGCCGCATCTTGTCTCGGACGATCAAGCGTTTGCCGTCGAAACCGACGATGGGGAGTGGTCGTGTTGAGATGTGGCCGCGCCGGCCTCTGGAACGCGGCCGAGTACGCCCAGTCGGTACTGAGCGGGATCTATCCCGCATGGAAGGCTGCTAATGAATCACCAGTGGATGCGCTTCGTGGTTCGTGAGGTGTAGACGGGTCCAAACGCTAGAACGCTCATCTGTAGCAACGAATACCCGGCAGTAAGGCGGGTTTTGTTTATGTAGAAACGCGGAAAGCCCGTATAATTACACTCAGACACCCCTCATCGCGCGGATCGAGGGCGGCGACATCGACCCGCGGCTCTCGACGCTCCGCCGCATCGTGAACGCCCTCCAAGAGGCGGAAGGCGAGGTCGTGCGCGCGACGGACCTGATGAACGAGACCGTGATCAGCGTCGCGCCCGGCGACGCCGTGAGCGAGGCGGTCGACCTGATGGAGGCGGAGGCGTACTCGCTGCTCCCCGTTCTCCAGAACGCCGTGTCGGTCAGCTCGATCAGCCAGGGCGATCATCGTCCACGAGGGCGAGAACGTCGGTGACCACCCGGTCAGCGAGGTGATAAGCGAGTCGTTCCCGACGGTCGCGCCGTCCGCAACCGTCGACGAGGTCCGAACCTCCTCGACAACTACAAGGCCGTGATGGTCACCGACGGCGGCGAGACGGTCGGGATCATCACCGAGGCCGACATCGCCGCGCAGCTGTCGTAACCCCCGCGCTTACTACTCCTCCCGGCGCTCGGAGAGCCGCTCCCAGATCTCCGTACACCCCGCGCCGTCCTCGACGTCGTCGAGGTGGCCGTCGTCGGGTTCGGCGTCCGGCTCTCCCTCGGTCCCGTCCCTGGCGCCGCTCCGCTCGTCGTCGTTCGTCGCTCGGGAATCGCCTCGCTCGGTCATCGTCGCTCCGAGGCGTCCTCGAAGAGTTCGGGCGCCACGTCCGCGGACGCGTGCTGTCGGTGTGTCCCGTCGAGCGGGTCGACGAGTCGATCGTCGGTGGTGTCAGGAACTGAATCGGTCATTACACCGATGTGCGCGCCTGGGAGTCATAAGCGTCGGCACGTGCGTAAATCGAACCACTACTCTCGGATACCGGATTTCATGTCCGGTAGATCGGAGACTAATTTTACATGTATCTCGGTGTAGTCTGCCGGTTTTCCGATATCCGGCCGTCATCGGTACTGTCGTTGGTTGCGAGCAGCGCCACCCATTGGGTCGTCGCGGCCGAACCCAAGGCGTGACCACTCGTTTGCGCGTCCTCGACGACGGTGCGTGGATCTCCGTCAACGACAGCCGGGAAGTGAGTGTCAGCGAACTGTGGCGGCTCGACACGCCGGATCTGTGTCAGTGCGCGCTCACGGATCTGGTCGTCGAGAACTTCCAGTCGGTCGGCGTCGACGGCTCGACCGTGGAGGCGAAGGTGTATGGCCAGTGTATCTCGTGCGGGGCGACCGGGATCACCGGGTGGATACCTATCGGACGGGTACGCGGGGGCGATTTCGTCGAATTCGACCGCTCCGCCGTTCGCCGGGTTCGATGGTAAAAGTAGCGGCAATACGTGCCACATCGAGGGGGCACCGGGGAACGTTGACGCCACGCCGTCAGCTATGTGGATGTCGGCTGTAGGCCGGATCGATGCCGACGGACGTCGAAAACTGGAAATCGGAGGTGTACGGCAACGAGGTGCGCGACCGCCTGTTCGAGTTCGCCGAGGAGGGGTACGACTCGATCCCCGACGACGAGCGGGACGCGTGGTTCGAGCGGTTCAAGTGGTGGGGCCTGTACCACCAGCGGAACGGACAGGAGGGGTACTTCATGCTGCGGATCGGGACCCCGAACGGCGTGCTCGAACCGGGACAGCTCCGCGTCGTCGGGGAGATAGCCGACGAGTACGCCCGCGGTCCCGGCACGAACCCGATTTTTGGCGACGCGTACGCCGACTTCACCACCCGTCAGTCGATCCAGCTCCACTGGATCGAGCTGTCGGACGTGCCCGCGGTCTTCGAGAAGCTGGAGGCGAACGGGCTCTCGACCCAGCAGGCCTGCGGGGACTCGTGGCGGAACATCGTCGGGAACCCTGTCGCGGGCAAGGACGGGCAGGAGGTGATCGACGCGTGGCCCGTCATCCGCGACCTCAACGAGCGGTTCAAGGGGAACGACGACCACACGAACCTCCCGCGCAAGTGGAAGGTGTCCGTCACCGGCTCCGCCGACGGCTCCGGACAGGGCGACATCAACGACCTCGCCTTCGAGCCGGCGTACAAGGCGGTCGGCGGGGACGGCGGTGAAGGCGGGAGAGAGGGCGGCGGCGACGAAAGCGAGGACGCGGTCGGCTTCAACGTCAGGGTCGGGGGCGGGCTCGCGCGCAACGAGCCGCGGTTCGCCCGCGACATCGACGTGTGGGTCCCTCCGGAGCGGGTCCCAGACGTGGCCGGCGGGCTCTCCGCGCTGTTCCGCGACTACGGCGACCGCGAGGACCGGTACAACGCCCGCGTGAAGTTCCTCGTCGACGAGTGGGGCCAAGAGGAGGTCCGCGAGACGCTCCAGGAGGAATACGTCGACTTCGAACTTGCGACCGCCGGCCGCGACGTTCGGGAGGAGTACACCTACAACGCCGGCGAGGGCGAGCGCAACGACCTGATCGGCGTCCACGACCAGAAAGACGGCCGGAACTTCGTCGGGCTGAACGTGCTCGTCGGGCGGATGGGGGCCGACGACGTGCTCGAACTGGCCGACCTCGCGGCGGAGTACGGCTCCGGCGAGGTCCGGCTCTCCCAGCGGCAGAACGTCATCGTCACCGACGTGTCGGACGAGGCCCTCGGCGGGTTACTCGACGAGCCGCTCTTAGACCACTACTCGCCCGACCCGTCGCCGTTCATGCGCGGCTCAGTCGCGTGTACCGGCACGGAGTTCTGCTCGCTGTCTATCGTCGAGACGAAAAACCGGCAGGTCCGGTTCGCGCGCTGGCTGAAGTCGAACGTCGACCTCCCCGACGGCGTCGACGAGTTCCACGTCCACCTCTCCGGGTGTACGGCCTCGTGCGCGCAGCCGCAGATCGCCGACGTGAGCCTGCGCGGGATGAAGACCCGCAAGGGCGGCGACCCGGTCGAGGCGCTCGACGTGGGTCTCGGCGGCGGGCTCGGGGAGAACCCGGGGTTCGCCCGCTGGGTCACCCAGCGCGTGCCCGTCGACGAGGTCCCCGGAGCGATCGCGAACCTGATCGACTCGTTCGCCGCCAAGCGCGACGAGGGCGAGTCGTTCCGGGCGTTCGTCGCCCGCCACGACGAGGACGAGCTCGACGCCCTCGTAGAGCCGGAGGAGACCGACTACGAGGACCCGATGATGCACAACACGAAGCGCACATGGTACCCGTACGCCGAGGACGACGCGATGGAGGACGCGCCGCCGACGCCGGCGGACGACTGACGATGCCGAATCGCCTGCTCCGCGTCAACGCATACACGACGCTGGACCTCGTCGACGGGCGCGCCCGCGGCCACGAGTTCGAAACCGACGCGCCCGGCGTCGTGAATGTCACCGCGCCGCGGGAGGACCCCGAACAGGTCACGCTGGCGGTCGAACTGGACGGGACGGAGATCGACGACCTCGCCGCCCACGCCGACGAGTTCGACCTCTCGCCCGCGCAAGCGAGAACGCTGGCCGAGGCCCTGGAGTCGACGGCGGACCGGGTCGAGGCCGCGAAAAGCGGTAACGGCGCCGACCCATGATAAATAAACTCCCGCACCACGAGGATTACCACCTCTGGATACCGGCACGCGCCAATCCCGACCAGCGGGATTGGCTTGAAGCGTAAACGCAGGCGACGCCGAGATGGGTAAAAGTCGGCTGTTCGAGCGGGGTGGAACGTGGTATCTCCACGTCACCGCCACCCGCGACGTGGAGGATGGTTCCGAGGTGTCCACTGAAGAACGGACGCCCATCGGTGTCGACATTGGGGAAGCGTCGCTCGTCACGGTGTGTCACCGCGACGACCACGGTTGCCCGACCGCTCCCGAACTGTGGGCCGACGAGGGGAAGACCGTTCGTCGGCTCAGAAAGACCTACTTCACCGCCACGAGGCGACTTCAGACACGCGGAAGCGAGCGTATCGCTGAATCGTTCGGTGACGACCTGTGGAACCAGATCGACGACGTGTTCCACCGCGTCACCCGCGAAGTCGTGGTGTACGCCGAATCCGTCGAGAATCCCGTTCTCGTTCTCGAAGACCTGACGTACATACGGGAGTCGATGGACTACGGCGAGTATATGAATCGGCGTCTCCACGGATGGGGGTTCGCCAAACTCCACGCGCAGATACGCTACAAGGCTGTCGAGAAGGGTATCCCCGTCGAGACGGTGAATCCGCGTCACACGTCGAAGGAGTGCCACGTTTGCGGTGAGGTAGGATGCCGCCCACGACAGGCGACGTTCACGTGTACAAACGGCGACTGCTGGATGGATGAGTATCAAGCAGACGTGAACGGAGCGGCGAACATCGTAGACCGCTACCTCAGCGGAGAGAGTCGTTTCAGAGAACACGAGAATGACGATGACTCGGCTGAGGATGGGGGGCGTTTGACCGCCCCACAAGACACCCACGCCGATGCTGAAACCCAGCAAGGGACGCGTGGAACGAATGCGTCTTGAAACCGTAGGGTCAGGCAGACGCTCGGCCTGAAATCCCGTGGTGGGATTCCCGCGTCTTTAGGCGCGGGAGGAGGTCAATCGTCGTTCGCGTATTGGTAGGTGGGACGGACACCTTCGAGAAGTTCCTCGACGATTTCCCAGAGGATCAGAGAGGGAGTTTCGTGTTCGAATGTGATCCTCCATCGGTCCTCAGTAGTGGCGGTTGAGTACTGGACATGCGCCTGTCCGAGATCGGGATGATCCTCGTCTTGGTGCCAGCCGGCGTGAAAGCCCGTGTTTGGGTCCGTGTAGTTGACACGGAACCAATCGTCTGGGTCCTGTCGATACCACTTGACGGTTAGTGCTGGTGACTCAGGGCCTGTCGGGGGATCAAGACGAGCCGGATCGAAAATTGCTCGCAGCTGCGTGGCCTCGATATCATCCGGAACGAACTCAACCGTCGAAATCTGTGGTACGCGATCAAGGACGTCTCGCTTCAGTTGCGCATAGAGGTTCGCGTTCGGGTCACCACCGGGATGCGGGACAGACATCCGTTAGCTGTTGGCCTTAGCAGACTCTGTCGTCGGAGCGAGGAAGTCCCATTCACGGATGGCGAAGCCGACAATCTGGATACGCCGCTGAAGCTGCTCCCACTCACGGGCGATCTCGCGGCGACGGTCTTCCTCGTCAGCATCAAGGGACTCGTCAGCGAGCGTTCCGCGAAGCTGGTTCGGTGACTCAACGCCGAATTCGCCCTCCCAGTCACGGATCTGCGTCTTCATCTCGGCGAGACGGTCGGTGAGTTCTTCGACAGTGTGCCCGCTGTCTCGAAGCCGCATCGCCTCCTGCATCGCTTGGCGGCGATAATCAGGGTAGTACGTCGTGTGGGTGCCGCTTTCGTCACGATGGAGAATACCATCGTTGACGAGGCGTTCAAGCACGCGTTTGGTTGGCTCGTGTGACCAGTCCGCTTCGGAGGCGATCCAGTTAGCCGTCCGCGGCTCCGACAGCTGTCTGGCGGTCATCCGAACCCGATCTTCACCCGTGGTTTGGCGTTTCATCAGGCTCTTGGAGTCCGATTCGTCTCCGGTCATACCACATCGTTCGGACTGTACCTTAATATAAGTTGAGACTATTAGTCCTATATCGAATTAACTCATAGGTTATGAGAACTCCGGCCGCTCAGCGTACGTAATCGGGTCGCGTGACCCAGCGTTCCGGAACGCTTCTAACCGGAATGCACAGGCATCGCACGTTCCGCACGCCGGCTCTTCGTCCCGGTAACACGACCATGTGATGTCGTACGGCACCCCGAGCTCCAACCCGCGCTCCGCGATCTCCGTTTTCGACCACTCGACGAACGGTGCTTACAACTCAATCTCTGTCTCTGGTTTCGTTCCGACGTCGATCACGTTCTGAAACGCATCGAAGAACGCCGGGCGACAGTCAGGGTACCCGGAGAAGTCCTCCGAGTGCGCGCCGATAAACAGCGCCTCTGAATCAGTCGCCTCCGCGTACGACGTCGCCATCGACAACAGATTCGCGTTTCGGAAGGGAACGTACGACGTCGGAATCTCATCACTCTCCATATCCGCGTCGGCCACCTCCATCTCGTCGTCCGTCAAACTCGACGCCCCGATTTGGGAGAGATGCCCCGTTTCGATGTGGAGAAAGTCCGCCGCATCAACCTCCTCAGCAAGCGCCTGCGCGCACTCGTACTCCTTATCTTCGGTGCGCTGCCCGTACGACGTGTGGAGGAAGTACGGCTCGTACCCTTGCTCCATCGCCTCGTAGACAGCCGTCGCACTATCCATCCCGCCGGACACCAGAATCACCGCGCTCTTGTTACTCATGAATTGTCAGTCTCGTCGAATCGATTGTCGTTCTGTACACCACACCACACTCGCGGCACCGCGCTCTTCCGACCGGCCTCTGAGAGTGATGTACTCATGTCCCCGGTGCGTCGTTCCACAGATCGACGTGGAGTCGCGGCGTGTACTGGTACCCGTACTCCATCGCTAACTCGGCGACCTCGCTTCGCGTCCCATCGAGTTGCTCCCGTGTCATGCCTTCCGGCATCAACAGGACGTCATCATCGGCGACGGTCGTCGCCGTCGCTTCTCGTACTCGGTCAACCAGGTCCGTGATCTCCGGGAGGTCCGACTCGTCGGTCACGACGAACTTGAGTTGGGTCTCGTAGTCGTCGACCAGCTGGGACAACGCATCCATATCGATCCGATTCTGTTCGTGTTTCTCTTCCCATTCGCCCTCTCCCTTCGGGTCACGCTCCGGTGTCGGCGTGCTGCTCGCCAGCTTTGGGCTGATACTTGCTAGGTCGATCGGCGCGTCCCGGTAGATCGTCCCGTTCGTCTCCACCGTCGTGTGATACCCCTCTGCGGCGAGTCGCTCGAGGAGTTCGACTGACTCCTCGTGGATGAGTGGCTCCCCACCTGTGAGCACGACGTGGCCAGCCCGTTCGTGGGACTTCACTTCCTCGACGATCGAATCGACATCGCGCCACGCCCCGGTCGGCTCCCACGACGTATGGTACGAGTCACAGAACCAACACCGGAGGTTACACCCAGAGGTCCGCACAAACACGGAGGGGACGCCTGCGAGCGTTCCCTCGCCCTGTACCGAGTAGAACACCTCGTTGATCGGGAGGCCCTCACCAGTCCCGTCAGCGTCCGTTGCGGGTTCCTCGATATCGTGTGCGACCGGCATCAGTAGGTCGCACAGAGTTCGCCGGTTTCACTCACCGACACCGACACGTCCGAGACAGTGTCCGGGAACGCATCGAGCATGCGTTGCTCGAGGAGGACACTCATCATCTGCCCACGGGATGGATTCAATGATGACGTCTCGAACCGGTGTTCCTTCGTACGTCTCGAGATCAGACATTACGTTATCATCGTCTCGAAGCCCTCTCATCATATCAATACTGTTTCCCAGATGTCTTAACAACGATTAAGTATATTAGTCTCGCCGCTCAACGAGTACGTATGAGTGAACGTGAACGAGTAAGAGATGAGCGAGAAGAGGCCGTTGAAGCCCGTCCAGAGGGATATGACCGAATCGAATCGGAACTGCTCAAAAATTCTCTCGACCTCGAGCGTGAGGCGGAGCGATTCAAAGCGATGGGCGAGTCGACCAGATTCACGCTCCTGTATCTACTGGCTCAGGAGGGACAGATCGGAAGTGGAGAGCTTGCAGACTTACTTGATCGACGCCAGAACGACCTGTACCACCATCTTAACACACTGGAAGATGCGGGTCTCGTCGGTAAATTCCGCGACGGACAGACGCGGGTCTACGAGCTGTCGCCGCTCGCTGAGGCGTTCGTTCCGCAGATATTTGAGGCTATCAGCACCCGCGCCGAAGCCGTATAGTAGACTTCTGTTTCACTGGCTCTGTTGAAATCATTAATAACTGACAGGATCGGTGTGCGAGATACAGAAGATGAGTTCAGCATGGCGCGTCGAGACTGGTACGTGCCACGTGAGACTGATTACAGTACCGCACCATCTAAGAACTGATGACCACGTCTGTCGAAATCGACCACATCTTCCTCATGACCACTCCTGGCGCTCCTGCGGCTGACGAATTCGTGGACGAGGGGATCACTGAAGGAGCCTCCCGCGTTCATCCTGGCCAAGGGACGGCGAACCGTCGGTTCGTTTTCGATAACGTGATGTTCGAGTTCCTCTGGGTCCACGATACTGACGAGGCGGGGAGTGACCTCGTCCGGCCGACGCACTTACTCGAGCGATGGCGCCAACGTGACACTGGCGGCTCCCCGTTCGGACTCTGCTTCCGGCCAGCACCACAGACCAGCGGGACACCACCCTTCACGACGTGGGGCTATGAGCCACCGTACCTACCGGCTGACCTCGATATCAAAGTCGCTGACAACGCCCCGAACCTCGGAGAACCGTTTTTGTTCTTTCTGCCGTGGGCACAACCGCCGGACGGCCCCTCCAGCCACGATGCTGGAATGCGAACACTGACCGAAATTATCGTCCACACTCCGGCGAGTAATCTGCCCTCTGACGCGCTCCGAAGCATAAACCGGCTAATTCGTCTCGAAAACGCAGAGAGCCATCACATGACTCTCGTGTTCGACGAGGGAATACAGGGAGAGACAGTTGAGCTTCACCCCACGGAGCCATTGACGATACGGTACTAATCACAGCCAGTCCGTCACTGATGTACCTCCCACCGTTGTCTCGAAACAGCAAAGAGCTGCTTCGACTGTTGTTCCGTCGCGTCGTTGGCGCTGTAGATGCGCTCTGTATTCAGCAGGTCTCCCTCCACCTACTCAGTGTCTGTCAGTACCAGCGTGACCGATACAGAGGATGTAGTCAGCACGGGGACTGCGTTATTTTCTCAAAACAGATCCTGAATTAGCCGATAGCACGTGCCTGCTAACTTATCGTTTCCATCCGCTTATCTCGCCCGAATACAGTAGATACAGGAGAAGATAGAGGAAGAGAGATACCATGAATCCCCCAACGACACTAGTTACGATTTCACTTGGTATGTTAACTTGCCCGATAATGATCCAAACAACGACGGCAAAGGAAAGAATGGATATGGCCCTGCCGAGGACTCCGATTTTCCGGAACCATGTTCCGACCTGCTCTCCAATTGGCGAATTTGCAAGGGGCCCCACCGAAACCAATCCGATGACGAATCCGAAAAGTAACCAGCCCCAATAAATCGTCTGTAGGTATCCTACGTTGAGTGGTATCCAGACCAGAATCAGCAGACCCATCAGAATGTCTGTCCATGTTGGAGGGCTCTCAGGAAACCATCCTCGCAGAACCATTATCTTTGAAACTAAGAGACAGAATCATAGCTTTTCTGGTCGGATTGATACACGGTTTCCCTGTACTGAGCGATCTGTGCTTCATCTTTACTGATCAGATTGGCAGTATAAGTCAGGTTATTTCGGTGGAAGAGCGTCATCATATTCGTCGTCAAGGATTTCGGAACAATCAACAGGAATGCTGGTCCACGCGTTCTTCACAACCTCGTACCCAGTCCACCCTTCCGTTTGAATCATCCCCACGGTTGCCTCGCAGAATTCAGGCTTTTCGATGAGGTCGTTGTCAAGCAGGATGTAGAGGAGATACGGTGGCCCCACAACGTCAATGTCGTACCCGTTGTTATCGATGAGACGCCGAATTGACCGTCTCGCAGCAGAGTCAAGAATCGATACGATTTGATACGACGAGCCGTGTTCAGAAAGTTCCTGCTTGAGCGATTGCTCGCCTGCATCTGGTCCATGCGGGCGGGGAACGACAGTGACACACGACCACGGCGACGAATCCTCGTCTAGATGTTCAAGAACACGTTGGCTCCCTCGTTTCAAGTAGTACTCACGGCTGCCCTCAGGCGGGTATTTGTTCGAGTTGACGTGGTTTTGAAGTTCGTGCTTGCAGACGTTTGTCGTTGTAAGGTGAATCGCGTCTTTCAGTCGTTTCCACTGAGTGGTGTTCGCAACTGCGATCAAGGAACTCGTATCAGCCAGTATCGGATAGCGAGCCTCACTCGCCATCGCTGCCCGTCAAGAATTCAGACGTGTCTCGTTCCATAGCTGACTCGAACGACTCTTTCTCCTCTTTCATCCTATCGAGTTTCTCACCGAGAAGGACATGGGCCACGTCCTCGCCGATCTCATCACGACTGTATCGTTCGTACACCGCAATCTTGTCCTGTTCATCCAATGACTGTCGGAGCATTTCGACCAGGCCGACGCGGGCGAGTTCGCTCACGTTGACGCCACCGATGTGGATCTCATCGAGGAGCTCCGCGGCCTCTTTTTCGGCTCCGACACGGAACTGAATCGTCTTGTCGTAGCTTGATCCGCTCATACATTGATGTTCGACGTGGAGAGACATATATGTTATGACGCGTACTTACTTGTAATTACAAGTGGCCAAGAACGTAGCACTACCAGACAGGTCACCCTCTCTCAAGGGGGTACGATATGAGTTAGGAACCGTGCAGATGGGTTTAATCGGCTCTGTTGAAACCCTATTCTTCAGACATATTCTCGTCTGAAACGGGCAGTGCTAATTCAGCACTGGGAATCAGCCATTTTCACCGTATCGTTTCCACCGAATCCAATATTAATGTCAATTTCTTCCTCTATCTGCTGTTTATCGCGGCCTACACAGTCCATAGTCGCTGTAAGGGTCTCTACCTCGGTTCCATCGAGAAACAGGGAAACGGTATATGACATTCCCTTCGGCACGTTTGAGATGGCAGTTGATTCAGTGTGTACGTACGGGTCTGCTCCGCTTGCACTCGGCAGGTCATACCTCTTCTCGAAATCCGACCGCCCGGTAACCCGGATCTCGATTCGAACTTCGTAGGCTTCGTCTGTATAATTACGGAGCCGGAATCCAAGTGTCCCGACGAACGGTACTGATGTACAGCCAGCAAGCCCTATGAGGCCGATTAGACCGCCAGATCTGAGAAATTGCCGGCGTGACGGATCGCACATTTATTTTTCACTGATCTACAGGAACACAAAGGATTTCTGATAAACCTATAATCTATACTAAACTTTCTATGGTTCATCTGTACTGAGCGATTCGTGAGTTCCCTGTAGTACTGACTACAGAGAGGTCAAAATATATCGCGTATTAAGGATTTCAACAGAACTATTCACGGTTTAATAATCGATAATTGATCCCAGGTTCCCACTAGAATACTGTCTCCGAGATAGGCAGCCATGGACGGATCCGAACCAATCTCGGCCTGAGACAATATCTCACCAGTATCAACTTCGTGCTCTGTCACCTGACCATCCGTCGCAAAGAAATACACAGAACCGTCACATACAATCGGCGGTACGACCGACCGTGGGAACGGTACATCCCATTGAACCTCACCGGTCTGGGTTTCGATGGCACCTACGGAGCCGCTGTTTTCACTCGTGGTGAAGACCCGCTCTGCGTCCGCTGCCATCGGGGTCAAGATGCCGTTCTCGTCTGAGTCTATCGCAACGGTTTGCTGAACATCGGCTGTCTCAGACAGCACGGAGACGGTCCCGTTGCGGTGGCCAACGACGATTCGATCCCCGGACACGACCGGCGGGACTGCAGTTCGAGGGAGAGCGTCGCTACTGAAGCTCCGCTCGCCCGACTCGACATCAATTGCCACCAGTGTGCTGCCGGTGCTGTCGCTTACTGTCACGTACAGCTGCCCCGCGAGTACTGCGAGGCCGGTTGGGGTCTGTTGGTCGAACTCATGAACCCAGTTCAGTTCGTTAGTTTCGATATTCAAGCAGTGGACTGCAGGGCCAGTCGCGTCCTCAACGAAGATGTACTGGTCGGACAACAGCGGAGTCGCATTTGCTGGCGACACGTCGTACTCCCACCGGACGTGTCCTGTCTCCGCATCGAGATTGTAGAGCCGTTCTAGCGTGGGGACATAGAGTGAGTCGTTTCCGGTAACAAGACCCGTTGTATTTTCTCCCGAAATTTCTCGGGGCCACGATGTCTCCTCTTCGAACATTTTTCGGGTCCACGATGTGTTCTCACTGAGCGCGTGAACACTCGAACTCGTCGAGATGTAGATTCCCTCGCTCTTTTCGACAATCCCAGTTACGTCGTGAGGATTCCCGTCAAACTGAGTAACGATTTCGTTTAGATCGAACGTCTGCGACCGGCCGGATCCTCTGTTTGTGTTCGCGTTATTCGAGCCTGTTCGGTACCAGTCATCGCTCTCGACCGGTCTGACGGGCTCCGTAAGGTCCGGCACCCCGTTTAGGGCAGATAGACATCCGGAAAGAACACTAACAGCGCCGACTGACGCCAGATAATCCCGCCTACTGACCATATATGAGACTTTATACCCGTGGATAAATACTTTCTTTGACTTTTGTCGGCCAATAGGTGGAATATCCTGAAACAGCTGTACTGCCTCTTCAAAGGGAACTGTCGAGATTGTGAATGAGACAAGCAATAGTGAGTTCCGGAACTACTACCCCTATCTACGGGATCGTACTACTGTACCGGACTGTTTGAGTGTTGATGGCGTAGGAAGTCGAAAAACGGGTAGAAGTGTATATGTATTGACGCTCTTGCGTAGAACATTGTTGGTGTCGAGCTGTCGGGCGATCTTGTCGTAGTTCTACACGGCGTCTGGACTCACCAGAACGGGAGTAAAACAGGGTAAAAGAATTGATCTACCGAATTCATCAATCCGGAGAGTTCTCACCAACAATGTACTTCATAAGAGCGTCGCTGATTATACCGCTAATCTACATAAGAGCGAGATCGCTCACTCTCATGGAGAACTGCTGAGAAGGCCTATCGCCAATGGAGTCTATTATTTCACTTGAAGCAGTGGTGTGTGGGTTCAATACTGCCCCTCCACTGTTTCCGAAGCTTTCGTTGACGAGCAATCGTGGGCACCCGCACACCACCATGTCCGAAGCTATTCACTAGAGAACAAGCGATTACTGTTGTGTTGAAATCCGGTTTTCCAGACATTCTCGTCTGAAACAGTCGATTGACGAGGGCTGCGCATTGAAACCAGAGAATTCTACCAATTCATAGAGATGTTCAGCTACCTGTGCGAGATACAGAGGATGTAGTCAGCACCTGAACGCCGTTATTTTCTCTATAAATATCCTGAATCAATCGGTAGACTTCGCTTGCGCGATGACCGATCGTCTCAGAATGAGTCCCAACTGTAAGAACTCGCACCGTTTATTGCTTTATTAACTAAAGAAACACTCATAGCGATGGCAATAACAGTCGCTAGAATCAGGGACCCTCTCGGAAGATATTCATATATGTCGAAAGACCCACCTATTCCAAAGAAGGACCCACCCATACCAAAGAATATGGACATATTGTACAAAAATATATATATATCATCTCAATTCCCGGATTGCGTAATTCGATAGAATCAGCTATGCGCTCACCCACATCCATGTATTCAATCATGATTCAAAATTCATAACTTTTCTGGGATTCATTTGTTTGACTATGCTGAGTGATTCGTGAGTCTCCTGTACTGACCGAATAGACCTATCCCGATTTCGTCACCTCGACGTGCCACATTCGCGTCCTGTATGCAGCACGGCGGTTGAAACCCATCACCGTTTGAGGGATTCAACAAGGTCGAGTCCAGTGGGTTCGGTCCCTAGGCTGCACATACGCTATGAGTGCGTACGTCTCATTCCGTGATGTTCTCGAGCCACCGACCGCGAACAGTAGTTGAGGTAAACGGTGTGAGTTCACGAGGAGGCCACGCTCTGAGTTGCTGTTTGACGACGTAGCGTTTATTTTCGGGACCCGAGAACGGCGGGGTAGATGCAGCTGCACCGGCTCGTTCGCAACCCCTACGGGCGCGCCGTCTACGACCGACTCCAGGCGGCCGGCGTCACCGCGACGGTGATGTCGGAGTATGGGCGGTCGCTTCCCGTCGACGACGCACCCGACCCGGACGCGTTCCGGATTAAGCGTTGTGAACCGGCTGCGGTGCGTGCGCTTGCCGCGCCGACGGACGAACTCGTCGACGGCGAGACCGTCGTGGGTGCGTTCGCCGACGGGACGCCGCTGGGGTACCTGTTCTGCTCGGTGGATGCGACGTTGCCAATCCACCCGCTGGAGCGGACGCTGTCGTTCGACGGTGCGTACGTCCGCCGGGTGTTCGTCGCGCCCGACCACCGGGAACGAGGGGTCGCCGGCGCGCTGCTGGACTGGGCGCTGGCTGACGCCAGCGACGATGGCGCGGAACGCGCGACGGCGCTGGTCGCACGGGACAACATCCCCTCGCGTGCGCTGTTCGAGTCCCGGGGGTTCGGCGTCCGTCGGCGCCACTTTTACGCACGGGTCGGGCCGCTCACACACTATAGCGTTAGGGAGCGGGAACCGAACCAACAGTAGATACATATATATCTCGTAAGTAAATAATTCTCGGAGTAGATTCATACTGCGGTGGGAACGTCCTCTACACGCACTGTATGAGCCGGGAACTGCGCGAGGCGATCAAGGGCGTGCAAAAACGAGTCGAGGCCACGGACCGGGTCGTGGCCGAGCGCGACGAGCGGACCAACGTCGTGGCACAGCTCACCGGCGCGGACTACATCAGCCTGGCGGCGCTGTTCGTCGGCTGGGGGAGCGCGCTGCTGTTCCTGCGCGGCGAGCCGAACTGGGCGCTGCTGGTGATGTTCGGCGCATTCCTGCTGGACAAGCTCGACGGCTGGTACGCCCGTCGAGCGGGGGTCTCTTCGCCGTTCGGCCGCCGGGTCGACTCCTTCATCGACATCTTCGCGTACCTCGTCCCGGGCGCGTTGCTGTACCACGTCGCAGTCGCGCCCAACGACCTCGCCAGTCTCGTCGTCGGCTTTCTCGTCCTCTCGTTCGGCGGACTCCGGCTCATCCGCCACAGCGACGAGGGATTCGGTGTCGACGGTGAGACGAGCTACTACCACGGGACGACCGTCGTCCACACGAATCTCGTCGTCGTCGCCAACTATTTCCTCGTCGTTCTGGTCGGGCCGTGGAACGGCTGGCTCGCCGGCCTGCTGGTCGCCGCCGCCTGCCCGCTGATGATCTCGGACTACAAGGCCTACAAGACGGACGTGAGCCACGCGCTGGCGGGCTTCGGGGCGGTTGCCGCCGCCGCGCTGGCGCTGGCCCTCGAGTGGGGGTACTTGTGAGCGAGGCCGAGGGTCGGACGGTCCGCGTCGATGTCCACTGTCACACCGTCGCCTCCTACGACAGCCAGCTGCTCCCCGAGCGGCTGCTCGCCCGCGCCGACGCGGTCGGGCTGGACGCCGTCGTCGTCACCGACCACGACACGGTCCACGGAGCGCACGTCGCGGCCGACCTCGCGGTCGACTACGACGTGACGGTCCTCGTCGGCTGTGAGGTGTCAACGGCCGACGGTCACTTGCTCGCCATCGGCGTCGACGAGGCACCGAAACCGGATGAACCGCTGTCGGCGACGGTCCAGCGGATCCGCGATGCGGGCGGGCTGGCGGTCGTTCCTCACCCGTTCCAGCGCTCGCGACACGGCGCGAGTGCCGCCGCCATCGAGGGCGTCGACGGCGTCGAGGTGTACAACGCCCACGCGATGGTCGGCCTGCGCAACGACCAGGCCGAGCGCTTCGCCCGCGAGCGGGGCTACCCCGCGTTCGGCGGCAGCGACGCTCACCGCGCCGGCGGTCTCGGGCTCGCGGCGACGGCGGTGACGCTTGCGCCCGGACAGCCGCCGAGCCCGGCGACCATCCTCGCGGCGATGCGCGACGGCCGGACCGCAGCGGTCGGCCGCCGCACCTCGACGTGGCAGTACGTGACGAAACTCGTCGCCACCGCGCGGTACAACGCGCCGTCGCTGCTGTAACGATGGCGGCCAGCGACGACAGCGGGACTGATGCCGGCAGCGAGACAGTCCCGACGGAGGAGGCGGAAACGGGGATCGCGGCCGGTGAGCCCGACCACACCGACGGCGGCCGCGTGTTCGCCTCGGCCGCTGCCCGCCGGGACGCTGCCGTCCGGACCGTGGCCGTCGTCGGCCTTCTGCTGGCGGCCACCGCCGCTCTCCGACTGCTCGCGCCCGGCGTGACCGATCCTGCCGTGGTCCAGACTCGGATCGCGCAGTTCGGTTCGCTCGCTCCGCCGGCGTTCGTGGTCCTCCAGACCCTCCAGGTGATTCTCGCCCCGATCCCGGGCCAGACGCTGGCCGGCGTCGGCGGGTACCTCTTCGGGACGCTGTGGGGGACCGCCTACAGTATGGTCGGCGTCGTCGTGGGCAGCGCCGCAGTCTTCGTCGGAAGCCAGCGGTTCGGCCGCCCCTACGTCGAGCGGGTCGTCGATCCCGCCGCACTGGCCCGCTGGGACGACTTCGTCGACCGTACCGGGGTGCCGGGCCTGTTCGTGCTCTTCTTGTTCCCGACGTTCCCGGACGACGTGCTTTGTTTCGTCGCCGGCCTCACCGACGTCCGACTCCGAACCTTCCTTGCGCTCGTCTTCGTCGGCCGCACGCCGACGTTCGTCGCGGCGGCCTACGCGGGCACCCGACTGGCCGACGGCGGTCTCGTCGACTTCGCGACCGTGGTTGCGGCGCTGACCGTCGCCTCGGTTTCCGTCTACGCTGCCCGCCACCATATCGTCGGCCGCCTGAACCGCAGTAGCTGAGTGGCGGCAAAGGCGACCCGATCGAGCAGCGCGCCCTCCGACACCCGCGGGAGACCGTTACCCGACCATCCCGCTTATGACTGCGGAGACGAACATAGCACTCAATAGTGGTATGATGGCCCTGACCCACGGTCTCGCGAGCCTCGCACTCGCGGCCCTCGCTACCCCCGCCCTTTCGGAGTACGCCAGCCCGCCGCTGCTCGTAGCGGCGTTCCTCGGCGGAGTGGTGCCGGACCTCGACGTGATCGCCGAACACCGGAAGTCGCTGCACTTCCCGGTCGGCTACACCCTCCTAGCTGGCGCCATCGGCGCCTGGTTCGCCCTCGCCCCGAGCGCGGGTGTCCTGCTGGTCGCCACGGCCGTCGGCGCCGCGGTCCTGCACGCCTGGTCGGACGTTCTAGCCGGCAGCGTCGAGCCGGAACCGTGGGATCCGACCACCGAGCGGGCGGTCTACAACCACGCGCTCGGCGGGTGGCACCGACCCCGACGGCTGGTCCGCTACTCCGGCGCGCCGGAGGACGGCCTGATCGCGATCGGCTTCACGGCAGTCGCGCTGCTGGCGCCCGCGACCGGTCCGACGGCCGACGCCGCGCTCCTGTGGCTGGCCGTCGTGGCTGGAGCCTACGTGCTCGCTCGGAAGCGGCTGCCGGCACTGCGTCGCCGTCTCGCAGCGCTCGTCCCGCCCCAGCTCGTCGCGTCGCTGCCGACTGTCCGCGTTGAGGAGACCGACAGCGGTGCGACCCGGGTGGCAGTCCAGTGGCACTGAATCTCCGTCGTCAAAGTACCTAGGATGATTCGAAAAAGTCGGTTCTTCACGGACAAATCTGAGAAGGAAGTGAATGGGAAAAACAAGTAACTCGATCGACTCCTGCCCACAGGTGCGTGTCGAATACGCGCTCTGTGTGTGGCAGCACTCGCACAACCTATGCAAACTCTGTCAGTACCGGTGTGACCGATACAGAGAGTGTAGATAGCACGGAAACTCCGTTTTTTCTCCATCTAAATCCAGAACTAACCGATAAACGTGTATGCTGACTCGCTAGTATTCTGTCCCGCTAACCAAGCAGATATACATCTTCTAGAGGGGTTCAGTTCCACTTCCGCGATTTTTAAGTTGTAAAATGGTCATAGAGGTATTGTGTACGGATTGGTCCACCGCTATGCCCCCCAGAGCCCCGCTGGTCGAACTGCGATTGCTATCATCGGCGGTTTGCTCGGTGTCCCCGCGTTTGTGCTCGGACTTATCGGACTGAGTGGAAACGTTGCGGCAGGCCTCTTGTTTCTCTTGGTCAGTACAGTAATACTCGGAATATCCGGACAATTAACACTAGGTGTCGTCCGTCAGGCGAATGCGGCTCCAGCATCCAGTCCACAGAACGACCAACAGATAGACGACGCAAATGAGACACCGATTGAAACGCTTCGACGACGATACGCGGAGGGCGAAATTGACGACGAAGCATTTGAGCGACGTCTTGATCAACTCATCGAAACTGAAGAACCGGAACAGCGAAAGACCGAGAGTGAACGTGTATTAGAGTAGGTATTTACGCTGACCGAATCGATATATATATCGATTTCGTCACTGCGACGTGCCACGTTCGCGCCCTGTATCTCGCACGCCGATCCTATCAGTTCTTAAGGATTTCAACAGAGCCAACTCATGGCAAATAGATACACTACGCCTCTGATTCTGGTTCTCTGAACCACCCAATTATGTTCCCCACGAGTGATAGGCAGTGTAATGGCAGCCTCGCTCGCTGAACCTACGGTACTTGCTGCTGCGAAAGATACGCTGTATCCTGATATTGAGACGAGCCCCGACCAGTACGCGGTCACAGAAACGCAATTCACGCAATCCACGTGGGGCGGATGGACCATTCCGCAGGCGCTACGAGAGCGGCTTGCGCCGTACAACACGATTCGACTCGCTGCTGGGGAACCTGATCTTCTCGGCGTTGGAATGCCAGCGACTGAAGTGCTGAACGCTGACGCGGCCACGACACCAGTTACGGTGATCGAAGCGAAAGGTCACAACGCTGACCCGGCTGCTGCGGATGTCGCTCGCGGTATCAACCAGGCGCACGCTCATCTTCCCGAGGTCAACCTTGGGTACGTTGCTGCGCCGGCTCCCAGTGTCACCGATACGGCGCGCGCACAAGCCCGGAATCTCAACGTCGGCGTCATTGCTGTCGACGATTCAGAATCCGCCCGTATCGTCGAGCCTGCTCGGGTTACTGGGGCCGGTGGGTTTTCAACGACAATCGACGCGGTGCGACTCCAAGCATCCACGCACCAGCTCACCGACGGGAGCTTTCCGGTAAACCACCCGAAAAACTACCTGGGGTACGCGCTGGCACTTGCTGCCGACGGCGATACTGACGCTGTCTACGCTGAAAATGTCATCAACGCCATTTCTGGTGGGCGACGTGGGGCGATTCTGTTGAACCTCGTCGACGATCAGCCCAACGGGGACTCACTCACACACCTCGGTGCTGAAGTCGTCCGCTTCGCTCGCGATCAGCACGGTAGTGTCACGGCTGCGCTCGCCGAGTTCGACACGTGGACTGGTAGTCGAACACGGTTCACTGAGCTCGCTCCGCGATGGGCACAGCTCGCACGCTCTGTCGCTATCCAGTACGAGCCGACGCGACTCATCATCACCGCACTCGAACGGCTTCACGAAAACGGGGTCTCTGAGCCGACGCTTGCCGATGTCGCTCTGGAAGCTACGCGTATTAATCAGCCACTTGCCGTCGAGGTGTTCTTCACACAACATCGTCGTGATGCTGTCCTCACCGCTGACGGAGAGATTGCTGAATCAGAGCTTGCTGACCCCACCGTGTATAAATCTGGCATCCACTTCCAGTTCAAGTATCAGCTCTACCATCTTGGCATCCTCACTACTGGTGGCACAGACGACAAGCAAGCCGTATTGAACAATCCGTGGCGTTTGGAGCATGCTATCGGTCTCTCTCGGTAATATTGGAAGCTCTCACACCCCATATTCGATATGAAATCAGAAATTGATGTAGTAATGAGACAACCCCCACACACCGTCTTCGATATGAAATTGGTTCCTCCACAGCGAAAATTGCTCTAAATCTGATTTGTACGGTCTAATACGGCAGTATTAGTGTTTTGTTTGAGCATTTCATCTCGAAGAACCTGCTGCCATTCCTCACGATGAGATCTCGCGGACGGGCTCGGACACAGTGTTTTTGTATTTCATATCGATGACGGGGTGTGTGAATAGGGTTGATTTCCGGGCTAGATGGTTTCATATCGCCTGAGGGGTACTCATTTCCAAGAAAATCTACGGCGGCTAGGACTCCGAGGTGAGATTTCATTTCGAAGAAGGGGTGTCTGTCTTGGTGTCTGGGATTTCATATCGATGGAGGGGTCTTCACTTCGAAGTTGGTGTGTGCTGATATGAAAGAGGCAGGAAATTCATTTCGACGGAGGGGTGTTCATATCGACATCACTCATTTCATTTCGACAAAAGTTATTATCGGGCAGAAATAATTAAGCGTGCCACAGATATAAATTGCTAAACACAGTAGGTCACACTACGGAGCCCCTCTTATGGACCTCACAGACATCCCCGACGATGCATACGGCGGCGAGGAATCACCCTCCGAGCTCGACGAACTGAAATCACCTGACACACTGCTCAGGGACGGACCAATCCGAGAACGACTTCTCGACGTTGTCGTCGGACTTCGTACGCCGACGAAGGTTTCGACGATCGCCAAACGTGCCGATTGCGGCACTGAAACGGCACGAGACTACTTAGAGTGGTTCGACGAGATGGGCATGGTTCACCGGCACAACGGTCGCCCGGTCCGCTATGAGCGCAACGACTCGTACTTCCAGTGGCGGCGCATCGACCAGATCCGAGAGGAATACTCTGAGCAAGAGATTGTTGACGCACTCGACGATACGATCACCCAGATCGAGGACTACAGAGCGCAATTCGATGTAACGCACCCGAACGAGGTGTCCCTCGTCGACGTGACTCAGGAGCAGAATCTGTCCACAGAAGCAGCCTGGGAAGCGCTTTCTAACTGGGAGACACTTGAACAACGAGCTGCACTCCTTGACGCGGCACGCCGAAACAATTCAGTTGCTGGTAGCAAGCCTGGTCCAGTCGATGCCTGAGGACACGGCTGACCCACCCAGTCGCGGTCCCATCGATACGGAAATCCTTGACCGGATTGCTACACACCTCGCTCGTAGCGATCGGTTCGACGACATCCAGACACAACCAGAATACGCGCCGAACGCAGTCGTTGCTGACTACGATCTCGGATTCTATCCAGGCGGGGTCACCCGTGCGTATCTACGGATTCGATGGTTCGAGACCGACGACTTTAGCATCCACTATTCTGAGCAGTACCAGACCGGGAACTCGTGGGAATGCCGATGGGATCGGCACCCTAATGATCATAACACCCGCAAGCACTTTCATCGGCCCCCAGATGCATCGACCCCTGGAGAGGATACCGATTATCCCGACGACTGGCGGGACGTACTCACAACTGTGCTTACTGATCTTGATGACCGGATCGAAGCCTTCTGGGATCCGTGACCATCTGACGAGGAAAAATTGATTCCAGTCCAATTCGCTGCGCCGTACTGACTTCGTATATAAATAAAGTCTCACACTGTAGTAAACTTCAATTGGTGACACCAAGTTATCGATTATACTGAAAACGAAGTCGAACGGTAACTCGGGTGAACGTACGCAGGTTCCGATGTGGAAGATGTTCGCTTAGCTCGTGAGCAGTACGGCTGTTGGAGGACTTGACCTCTTGCGACGAACGCGCCATCATAGTAGACGAACGAGACGTCGTTGCGATTGACATTCCGCTACGTTCTGTCCACTGAGGTACCCCTAATGTGGACGAGATTATCGTCAGATGTCGTCCGAAATAGTTCGAGGTCCCCCTCATCGAGATAGGACTCAATATCCTCAATTGGGTGCCCATCTTAGATGAACTGTTTGTAGTCCTCAAACGCGTCGTCGCGACCAGCGGGAAGGATCACCATTCCGGTCATGGTTGAGTGGAAATCACTAGTGAGAAGCAAATAATTGGCTACAATTTCATTGACTCTGTTGAAATCCTAAGGAGCTGATAGGATTGGCGTGCGAGATACAGAGGGTGTACTCAGCATCCGCTTTTGAAAACCATCCTGGAATTAAGATGTGTCCGTCTGGAGACAGCGAGACGGTCTTCGGAGGAACCGCATTCAACTTCTGGGGATGGTATCTTTCAGAAGGACTCGTTATTGTCCATCCAAGGCCAGACGGACGAAGTCCTAGAATTCAGCAGTTCGCATGGCGCGCAACGTCACCCCGAAGTGGCCACAATCCCATTCAAGTCGATTCTCCTGTGGGACATCCCACTTGTCGAGGGTTTCCCGTAACGTTTCGTACTTCGTCATATCGTCGATTAATCCACCAACCGGATAGATCTCATCGGAGGCAATCCCTGACGTTGAGGGCGCAGTGAGCACATTGTCGAGGTTGGCCATCTTCCCTATGTCCCACCCGGCTCGGAGCAGTGCATCCGTCACACCGAGAATCTCTGTCAGCGAACTCTCGAACAATAATTCCGAGACATCTGCGGAGGCTGCCACAGGGAGTGCAAAGTCGGGCTGCATCAGTTCGGGCCACGTGTCTGCGTGACCCGCCACGAACATCGCCACGATTCCGCCCATGCTAATGCCGCCAACCCCAACACGGGAAGCGTTGTGGTCGCGGGCCCACCTCGTCAACAGGGCGATTTCTTTGGTCTGCGCTTCGTACAGTTCAACCGCACTTACTGGCATTCTGGCGAGATACGGCTCGCCAGTGTAGAACCCAGTTTGCTCACGACGCCCGTGCCAAGGCGGAATCGGGAGGATAACCCGGTATCCCTGTGGAGCCAATTGACGGCCCACGTATTCCTCTTCGGTCCAGTATTCCATGACGTCACACGCCATCGCTAGCCCGGTTCCGAAGATGATGGTCGGAAGTGGCTCGTCTCCTGGGGCGTCCCAAGGCTCGTACACGCGCGCGTATGCCTCGTCGTCGATGAAATTCGACGGTGAAGGAAACCGAAGAAGATATTCCCTTGTTCCAGGGCCCTGCATGGTCTCCGACACCTGAATATCGGGACTCGACTCAGGCGGCCCGTACACAGTCTCGGGGGACAGCTCGCTCCATTCCTCGACGGTTGACGAGGGGTCTGGTATTGCGAAGTCAACGATATCGACCCACTGGGTCTTGCTGAGGAATTTGAACGTTTTCTGCGGGGAGACCCAGTCGCCACCTGCGTCCCGCCGCTTCGTTTCGAGTTCGTTTCGTTCTTCGATGGTAGACACCTGGCCATTCCAGAAGAGCTGATTCCATTCATCCGAAAGGCGTTCGAATCGATTTCGGGCCTGTTGGTGGCTGGTTAACGCATGTTCGATCGATTTCAGTAGGTCTTCGTCCACGGTGTCTGGCGCGTCGAGTTCCTGCAGGAATTGTTCTACGTCTGTTCCTGCGACATCTGCTGCAGCCCGAGCTCGTAGGACTGTGAACTCTCGATCTACAGACGCGATCTTGAATCGTTCGAACAGACGTGAGTGGAAAAGACGCCCAACCGGTGACGCGATCACTTTGTGAATCCGAGGGGTCTGAAGTTGATTGTTCATACTACCCGATTCGACAGGCCACTATATGAATATTACTGCCTTTCTATTCATGTAGGTTGCAAGAGACCGACGAAATTCGGTTTTGAGGACGGATATCCGGCTTCAAAGACGAAATTTTATATGAATAGGAGCGTATTACAATTCATCCAGTAGAGTGTGAATCGCTATCGTGGGTTCTGCCTGTGATGGCGAATCCCACCTCATGAGGGACGAGCCATGCCAAGATTTACTGACGAACGGCGCGAGGAAATCAGAGAATCGTTACTTCGAGCGGGACGTGAACTCTTCGAGAAACAGGGGCTTGAGGGAACGTCCATCGAAGAATTGACCAATGGTGCTGACATCGCCACCGGAACGTTTTATTCGTTTTTCGAATCGAAAGAGGAGTTGCTCGCAAGGATTCTCCAGCACGAAGCAGAAGCTATCTACGCGGAACTTCAAGAGACGCTTCGTCATCATGAGGACGATCCCGCAACAGGGCTCCGAGAGTTCTTAGATATTGCCAGCGACTCTCTCGTATCGAATCCCCTGTTTCGTGGAACGATAGCACGTGATGAACGTGAACGCCTTCGAGACGAACTTGATGAGGACACACTCCATTCGACGCGACTCGACAAGCTATCGGTGCTGATTCCACAACTCAAGGATTGGCAGCGACGTGGGCTAATCATCCAGGAAGACGCGGAAATTATCGCATTGACCCTGATCTACGTGTCCTATCTGCCGCTCCATCGAGACGAATTCAGGAAAAACCAGTATACGATGGTTCGTGAATTCCTCTTCGATTTGGCGGTCTCAAGTATCGTAACCGAATAGTCGACCCTACAATGTCCGCGAAAACGACGTATCTTCGGGCGTTGTACGCGTTCTCAACAATAATCAGTTAATTAGCGAATCAGTCATTAGCAGACCAGACGATTCTACTCATACGCGCTGTGTATTCAGCATAGCCTCTCCAAACTATCAGCATCTGAGGATTTCAACAGAGCCGCCACGGTCGATGTCGACTGTGACGAGTGTTCTAGGGGTATTGATAAAGAGCAAGACAGCTGATCACCCGCCGAAATCGGGTGGGTATAGTAGCTGCTCAACACCGTCGTAATTCCTTATGTAACTCTTGCTTCCCGGTGTTGTCTATATGTTACATAAGGAATTGATATTGGACGTCGCGTGACCAAACCAAAAAACGTCCGTTGCGGGTTTGTCGTGCTACCGAATGGGCGGAATTAGCGCAATAATCACGAGCAAAATTTCTCAGGATGTAGAGCATTCCTGCGATTCTTTGTGAAACTAATCGAGTGTAGAACCGAGGATTTGAGCCATCAGACTGCTAGCCTATGTTCCGACAATACATAGAGAGCGGTATCAACAATCTCCCACAGAAGAGTGCTAGCGGACATTGTGTCTCAGACATCAGCGTACTGATCAGATAGGATTATTTGTTGAATGGCGACGCCAACCGCCTCTGCGAGTCTCGGCGGAACCGCGTTACCGATTAGGCGGTAGGCGTTTGTCCGGCTCTCAGGGAGCCAGTAGCTGTCTTTGAATGACTGTAGACGAGCCGCTTCTCGGGGGGATAGTGATCGTGCTTCTGTCGGGTGAATAAACATATGTCCATCCTTCTGAATATGTGCTAAGATCGTTGAAGCAGGCTCCGCTGGATTCTGTTTCTTATACTTATCTTGGAAGACGTCATCCCGGTAAGGCTGAAGTGATGTGCTCACCTGGCCGATATTCCAGCCTACGCCGTGACCGAGGAGTTTGTAGATAGAGAGATCGAGATGGTTGTGCCAACGCGCATCGTGATTCTGGAGGTCTTGGTCGTCCCACTCCTCATCCGCAGGGATATCTCGAATCCATTCTTGATAGGGTGTGATGGGCGGGAGCGTGTATTCCGTCGCCCTAGTCGGGGGCATCTCTCCCTTGGGAGAGATAGGGGGGAGATCCATAATGGCATCTGCGACAGTGAGATGGGGACGTTTGTGTTCCCGAGCACGCTTGAATTGCGGGAGAACGGATGAGTTATCCTCAAGGGTTGTTTGAGTTTCTTCGACATCGTCTCTGAGTTCTGGTCGGACCTGAACTCGCTGTGTTTTTTCCCGTGTTGTCGGTGGGCGGTGGGTTCGCCACTGTTCGAGTTTCGGTAGGTTCCCGTCGGTCTGTCGACCTATAAAGAAGAGCCGCTCTCGGTGCTGTGGGACCCCAAAATCAGCTGAATCAATCTTGAACCAGTCCGCGGAGTAGCCGAGGCTCTCCATTTCCTCAAGAATAATGTCAGTCACAGGGACCTCCTTCCCGACAGGATACCGCTCAATCTCTGCTCCCGATCCACTCGGAAGCGATTCTTGGACGGTGTCCGACTCGACTAGAACTGTATCGGCCAGCATCCCGGGAACGTTCTCCATGACGAATGCACGTGGTTGGAAGTGGTCGACGTAGCGAAGAAAGTCAAGATACAACAAATTCCGTTCGTCCTCGTCTACCGAGCGATCTTCGAGAGAACCGAGCTTCGATTGACCGATGTTGGAAAATGAGGGACACGGTGGCCCACCAGCCACGAGATCGAGCTCACCCGGTTCGATATTTGGGCCGTCCACGGCCGGGTCGGTTTCGCGGATATCTGCCTGAATGACGTGGTCGCCGTGATTTTCACGGTAGGTCTCGACAGCGGATTCGTCGTGGTCAAGCGCCCACTGTACATCGTAGCCGGCCCACCGAAGCCCCTCAGAAAGTCCACCAGCGCCGCAGAAGAGGTCAATTGCGGACGGCTTTGAATTCATTGTATCGACCCACGTGGAGCGGTGTGGAAAGCGGTTCGGAACGGAGGTCAGTCCTCGAACGCATCGATGACTACAGCCATGTTCACGAGGTCGGGCTCATCGGGTACAACCTGCTTTTCATTCTCGAGTCGGGCCATTTCCGCGTTCTTTTTTTCGCGCAGCTCCGCAAGCTGGCTCTGATGTTTTGCTAACACTGCGCTCATGTCTTCGCCGGCACGATCACGCTTCTCGAACTGCTCAATTCGTTCTTCGAGGTCTTCCATACGGTGTTGGAAGTAGTTCTGAGCATGTTCTCGACGGATTCGGACTTCACGCTCCCGCTCGGCACGTGCCTCCTGTGCGAGATCATCAATAAGTTCCCAAGCAACGTCATCAGCCTTCGAGAGGAGCTCTTCAGCCTGTGAGGAAATTTCACTGATAGACGGATGGCCGTCGACAGCGGAGGAAGGCAGACCACCGGAGATATCGATGTCGTCTGCCTTGGTGGCTCCATCAGGTGTAACGTAGACTTGAACGAGCTCTTCGGTTACAGTATCGCCAGTACCCGAGAGATACCCGATCCGATAGTGACAGAGGAGACCAGGTGTTTCCAAGTTTTCCCCGCCGGTGAGGACAGCAGCTTGACCGCCGATAGCATCCGTATCCAGACAGTAAGCCATCATCGCTCGGACCACAGAGTGATCGAGAGTGATGAACTCGAGGCTCTCGTCAGCAAGCGCGTTTTCTCGGTCGAACGTCGCACCGTCGTACCGCTTCTTCACATCATTACCAGTAAGCAGGTCAGGAACAACTAGGTCAAACACGTCACCGCCATCGTCGGCAGGCCCAGGTCGGACGTTTTTGATTCCGCCGCCGAACTCTTGGCAGACGGTCCTGACAAGGTACGCAACATCGGCCTCGCTGACCGTGTCCTCGGCACTCTCCTCAACAATGTCGAGGACATCTCGATCTTCCTTGCTCAGGTCAAATTTGTCTCGGATGAGGAGTTCGTCGTCGACGCGTCGAACCGCCTCTTCTTGCTCTTCAACGATAGTCTCGAGGTCATCAACGACCTGCTCTGGACTCTCACCTCTTGCGAGAGCGGACATGATCTGTTCTTCGAGATCGACGTCTTCGAGAACCAGCCCCAACACGTCTGAACTCATTCCGAGAGTCTCCTCGATCTCGTCAATCTTCTCGAGAAGTCGCTCAAGGATGATACTCTCGCGAGTGTCTTTGAAGAACAAGTTCCGGATCTCGACAGTCTCATCCTGTCCGTAGCGGTGGAGTCGCCCGATTCGCTGGTCAATGCGAGTTGGATTCCACGGAAGGTCGTAGTTCACCATAATATGGGCGAACTGTAGATTCAGCCCTTCCCGAGCAGCGTCGGTGGCCAACATCACGTTTGCCGGTCCTTCGAATTTTTTGAACTGCTGTTGACGCTGCGTCTGCGAGAGGTCGCCGTAAATCTCGGCGATATCCCTGTCGCTGAACACTTGGCCTTTCAGGTACTCGAGGGTATCCGTATACTCTGTGAAGATGAGGATCTTCTCGTCGGGGTCCTCCTCTAGAATTCCGTCAACGTACTCACGAAGTCGCTCTGCTTTCGAGTCAACTTTGATCGCCTTCGCCTGATTGTAGAGATCACGGACCATCTCGAGTTCCTGTTCGATTTTGTCCGGATCACCAGAGGCTGCGGCGGCACCAAGCTCCTCCTCAACACGCTCCCGCTGAGCCTCTGTGAGGAGTTCTGGGTTATCTCGATACTCGTCAAGAAGACTCTTTGTAAGCTCCGAGAGATCACCTAAATCGGCACCACCCGCTTTGATGGATTCCATCCGGTTGCGGAGTGATTGCTGAATGGCGTAAATTGAGGAGACCAGCCGTTTCTGGTAGAGGACCATCGCGAAGCCCGCAGCATCATTCTCTTCTTGACTGGCAAGGTTGTAATGTTCGGTGATGTACTCCGTGATATCCTCGTAGAGCTCGCGTTCCTGGGGCGTGAACTCGACTGGAAGGGTCTGGATGTTCTTCTCCGGGAACATCGGCGTCCCATCCTTGTTGTACATCTTGTCTTTGAGCCGTCTGATCATCAAATCCTTCAGCCCCTCTTTGTTGACGTCGTGTTCGTCGCGGAAGCGGTAGGGGTCGAGAAGAGAGATCATGAAATAGAACTGGTCACGCTTCCCGTTGTGCGGGGTGCCGGTCAGGAACAGTAGTCCGTCAGACGTCTCCGAAACAGCTTTTCCAACTTTGTAACGGTCCGTCGGATCGATCCCACGTTTGCCTTCACGGCGAGCGGTGAGGTGATGAGATTCGTCGAAAAGAGCGATGTCCCACTCCTCTTGGATGTTCTTCAGAGCCGAGCGTACGTCGTCCTGTTTTGCGAAGTCGATGGAGGTGATAATCCGATCTTCGTGCGTCCAGACATTCTCGGCAGGATAGGCATCACGTTTCGCCTCCACGTAGTCGCGGTCGTAAATCACGTAGTTCGTATCGAACTTCTCACGCAGCTCTTCCTGCCATTGAGTGGTAAGCGGCGCGGGAGCGACGATGAGAACGCGGTCAGCCTGCCCACGGGCGGCGAGCTCTTCGATAACGATTGCGGCCTCGATAGTCTTTCCGAGACCAACCTCGTCGCCGATGAGATAGCGGTGATCGTACGATGTGAGGATCTCGTGAGCGGCTTTCACTTGGTGAGGGGCGATGTCGATTCGGTTGTTTTCCAGCGCAACGAATCGATCTTGTCGGTGGGCGAGGTCTAGTTCGGCTGCTCGGGCACGGAGGTGGAAACGCTCTGGATCGTCGAACTCGCCTTTCTCAAGCAGCGCGTCACTACTGTCTATCAGGTCAACAACCGCAGCGGGGAGCTTTTTCGAGTTATCGTCGTCAGTCAGAATATGGAGCAGACACTGACCCGATGGTCGGTGGTTGATTTTGACCAGCTCACCCTCACCGCCTGCGAAGCTGATGCGGTCTCCGATATCGAAGTTACACGCGCAATCAGACACTGCTACGACAGGATGTAGCGGCCGAACTTAATTACCCGGTTCACTGTCATTGCGAGATCCTCAGGGATCAGGCTACTTGTCGAATATCCACGAAAAATTCTGCGTGATTAAAGTAGGCCCGAATATGTGTCAATATTACTGAAATGAGAACGGCACTTGAGAAGGTCGCTGATGACTACTCGAAACGTCCACTCGACTTCAACAGCGAAAACGATCTCCAAGCACGACTCTACGAGGAAACACGAGATCAGTTACGCTCAAAAGATGAGCTTGAGACACACCAGACGAGCGGATTTACAATCGAAGCTGATGACAGTCAGCCTGCGTACGCACGAAAATATCATCAAGATCTCGAATCATCTCTGAATCAGGCTCCGTTAACTCGGGTTCGAACGGAACTCTCAGTTTGGCATCCTCTGGGACAGATGTTAAATTCTGACGAGCGGCCATTCGATAAAGATGATAAAACCGAGATTCTGGACCTCGCAGTTCTCAGAGACCCGTTTGATCGTCCCGTTCACCTATTTAATGGTCGTCACCGAATTGAGATAGAGATGGTTGAGGAGGCAGTCGAACTGAAATATCCACGTAGTTTGCCGTGTATGCCATCTAATAAACAGGGAAGCATTACAGGCTTATCCGATGACGAACTCCGTCAAGCAGTCAACTTCGAGCGCGTAGGAATTGCGGCAGATATTGATGAACTGGAATCTCTCGGAGAAGAGTACAGCATCACCCCATACCTCTTCATCTCCTCTCAGTACGACATCTTCCGAAGAGGAAGATACACCGAAGAGCGACATCAGTTATTAGCCGATGCGGCGATTGAGAAGCTCAAGAACTTATGTTCCACAACATCAGTTCTGTATTCCTATCCTGGAGGGCATGAGTGGCTGGTTGATCATCACTAGGTCAAATAAATGGTACCTACCACTCACGGCTATCATCAATAGATTACACGGTACCATTTTGTAGAGAGAATATCATTAATAGAGTATCATGCCGCGTGTGTTCCGCGTTGGCGAAGTCTATCGTGACACAGGAAGCTTCAGAGACGCGGAAGACCAGTTTCTACGGTGGATCCGCGGCCCACTGACTAGCGGAATCAAAAACGCCGGCGGCATTCGTGACCTCGGCGCAGATCGCTCAGAGACCCCTGCTGCCCTCGTCCTCGTCTCGAACGATACAGGAGTCTCCCAGCACGATGATCCGTGGGAGGATACGCTAGCGGTCAACGCTGGCTACGTGAGTTACTGGGGTGACGCGAAGGAGAATGTCCGGTATGACGAATCCACACAGAACAAGAAAATCAAGGACACGTTCGACAGAGCAGCTTCGGGGCGACGCGAAGAGGTTCCCCCAATACTGGTGTTTCGGAAGCCCGAGAGCGGTGTCGTCGAGTTCTGTGGGCTTTGCGTCCCGGATCACTTTGAGGTGCGGACCTACCAAGGCGATTCGGGAGCGCAGATACCGAACTACCGCTTTCACTTCTCTATTCTCAACACGCAGTCCGTCCCGGTCTCGTGGCTACACGGCCGAGCGCAGATGAATGACGATAGCGAGGCCCCGGACGTGTGGAAGCGTTGGGTCGAAGCCGGCGAGATCTCACAGTGGCCCACCGGCCAGACGCTCGATACAGGCGGGAGGATCCGTCGTTACGAGACGACCGAAACCACGGTGAGCGAGGCGTTCCGGACGGAGACGTTCGAGCGATACAACCACACATGTGTTATAACTGGCATCGGTGAGGAGCAACTGCTCGATCTCGCGCATATCCTGCCACGGAGTCAGCGCCCCGAACTCGCGGAACACGCGGAGAACGTGCTCGTTCTGAACTCACTTCATCACCGTGCGTTCGACGCGGCGTTGTTCACGATCGACAGCGAGCAGCGCATCCGGACGAGCCCGGCCTTTGAGCCGGCACATCCGTTCCTCAGGGAGACGATCTCGGAGAAAGAGGGAGAGCGAGTTACGTTCCCGCCAGAAGTCCAAGTACGGTCAGGGTTCTTTGAACAACTGAACGCTGGGTTGTCTTGGCTGTAAATACCGTCGGAGTCGGTCATCGCAGGTACCTAGACAGAAAGACTCGTTCGCAGCAGTAGATTAGTCGTCGTCGACGGCCTCCTCGACGATCTCAATCTCCTCATCGGTGAGGTCGTAGAGCTCGTAGACGATCTCGTCGATTAGGTCGTCGGTCTTCGCTATTTTCTCATCCAGCTCTTCGCCGCGCTCGACAATTTGAAGGTAGTTCTCTAGATCGTCGGACACGTTGTCGGGATCCGGCAATTCAATTGCCTTCAGCCGGTCGACAGGCGAGTTCGTCTTCGTCGCCGTATCGCGGAAGTTCGCAAAACCACCTGCCTGGTCCACAGCGACCGGCACGAAGTGTTCGACCAAGTCCGCTTCTGTGTCTGTAAGGTTGGTGAGCCGGAACGCAGGGAGATAGTTGGTCTCGGTGTAACCCCACTGATCCGTTTCATGGGCATCCTCATCCTCGGGCTTGTAGCGAGCTGTCGCCTTGATGAGGACCGTATTTCGGGATTCTCGTTCGACAGTAGCGGTGCCGATACGAAGATTGGACCGCTCCGTTTTAGTCTCAGATAATAGAGATGCTGAACTATTTTCCGCCGGTGAGAGCAGACCAATTGTAGAAATCTCAACCGTGTTGTTGTAATTTCCAAGGTTGTCTATCAGATCAGGGTTTATTTTCCGTCTCTGTGCTTGGAGGTGAACCATTATTTTCCCAACCGGAGACAGGGATGAGATCTCTACTGAATCTCCCTCTATTCTGATGTCCGAATATTTAGACAATAGATTATCAACATGAGATAGGTCCGATCGTGATAACTCCATACTCTCTTCACCAGCAATGGGTATATCCTCCACGTAGATCTCGCTATTCATGTAATAACCTCCACGCATTCGCGAGCTGATGGAGTGGAGATATAACTCAGAGATAGTAGAGTTTAGAATAGACAGAAGGTGGTAATCTTGGTGTGGAATGATGAATGCGGTTTTATTCGGATATATTCCTTCTGTATCAATAGCAAAACGCGCGTTCTTCGATACCTCTGGATAGAGTATCTTGCTGGAGCCGAAATCCGATTCGTAATCAGCTGCATACCGAGATAAACAGAACCAGTCAAAACGGCCCTGTTGACATTCTGGTCGCGACTCCAATTCATCTCTCCACTCTTGTAGGTGAGCTTTCACCGCAGGATACTCATCTATATCGAGATCCCATGTTGCATATATCAGATATTCTGTAGGAGATTCATGATAGAACCTTCTGATCTCATTGCCAGATATAAGTGGTTTAATTATTTCTGAGCTATTTTCATCTTCTGATTCTAATTTTTCTTTTGTCTCTTTACCAATTATAAATGCATCATTCAAGCCAGTCACTATACCCCTATTTATTTCACCATCAATATATTTCTTTAAACGCTGCTTCTCATCGATTTTGTCGAGCACAGCATTGGTTCTCTTTGATCTAAGTCTCCAAGTTTCACCGAAATTTTTTGATGGGATATTAACAGATTCTGACTCAACATATCTCCCTAAATCGGTGAAAGATAAGCTCTCTACATCAACATACTCAGTCTCGATGTCGTTCTGTGTCCCTTTTTCGAGTATGAATATGGCAGGGTACGTTGTTATCCCGGGAAACACCGACAGGTCTTTGAAGTCTATCATTTTCCGAATACCGCTTTCTTCTGCTAGGTAGCTTCTTAGACTTGAGCCGTAATTAGCAGTTATAAACCGGTTAGAGGAGATATATCCCAGAGATCCATTCAGCCGGCTGATATTCAATCCCAGTTCAAAGAAATATGAGTAAATATCTGCCTTGCCGTCGTAAACTTGGAAATTTTTCTCCACATAATCCTTGATTTCGCTCAGTTTTTCTTGACGCACATATGGCGGATTCCCGATCACCGCGTCAAACCCGGCATCGGACTTCCGCTCCCCATCTTGATTGTAGAACGCCATCGGGAACTCCAGTTCCCAATGGAAGAAGCGCTCATCTTCGGCCATCGATTGTGCGCTGTTGAACCAATCTTGCTTCTCGATATTCTCCCACACGTCACTATGGAGCGCACGAGCCATCCGCTCGTAAGCATCAGTGGGTATATCAAGCCCAAACGCCTCAGCAGTGTGGACGTTGGCCATCGCGAGGAGTTTCTTGTAGAGCGGATCGTCGCGCACGTCATCATAAACGGCCTCCATCTCCTTTGCGTCCTCCAGCGTCTCGTTGTCGATATTGAGCAGGTCTTGGAACCGATCGGTGACATGCTCCATGGCGCGCTGGCGCGTGTGGTCGAACGATTGCTGGAGAGTGAGTTGGCCGTCGTCAGTCTCCTTGTCGTCACCGTCAGACAGCACGTCCTCTATGTCGCTTCCGACGAGAGAGTTTCCTGTCTTGAGGTGGTGGTCGAGGAACGCGAGCGGTTGCTCAGCGGCGAGCGTCCGTAGCCAGAGCGAGACCTTCGCCAGTTCGGTCGCGAGCGGATTGACGTCGACGCCGTAGATACAGCGCTGAGCCACTTTGCGTCGAGCCCAGTTGATGTCACGAAGTTCTCCTTCCTCGGTGGTCGGTGCGCGAATCTCGGCGTCGGCGGAGTCGAGTGCCTGCCGATCCTGTTGCTCTTGCGCGTCGATGATCTCACGGGCGAGGTAGTCCACTGCGTTGACCGGGAAGTGTCCGCTCCCCATCGCCGGATCCAGTACAGTCAGGTCGAACACTCGATCGGCGAACTCCTCGGCAAATCCTTGGTCTTTCTTCGCGATCAAATCTTCACGGATCTCCTGTACCAGCGGCCCGAGCGTCTCGTCGACGATGTACTCGACGACGTACTCCGGCGTGTAGTACGATCCCGTTGCCTTCCGCTCACCATCGTCGGTGCGCAGGTAGACTTCACCCTCCTCAACGGTGACGTCATCACCCTCACCCGCGGCAACGTACTCACCGTCATCGACGGTCAGGGGTTCGTCGGCGACGTCGAGTTTGTACTCCAACAGCCCCTCGTAGATGGACCCGAGGTTCCGCTCGTCGAGCGAAGAGTAGTCCACGAAGACCTTCCCTTGGCCTTCAGACGCCTCGTGGCGCGTGAGAAGTTCGATGACCTCAGCGATGTACGCGTCCCCGACCTCGTGATTCGAGAGGAACTGTGCCTCGACGGTGTCGTCTTCCTCCGGATCAGTCCGGAACAGCCCACCGTTGTACGCCGGAATGTAGAGGTCGTCTTTCGGGATTCCCTTTCCTTGGCTCCCCTGGTCGATGAGAACGAACAGTTCGTCCAGCTTGTCCCAGAGATCCGTCTGCCACGTCTGGTAGTGCTGTTGGGTCTCGTCACGCTTCTCGACGACGACCTGTTTCAGGTCGTTCAGACTGTAGGTCTCGCTGTAGATCTCGTTCTCCGTCGGGAGGAGGTTCCGTCCCTCGCTCTCGGCGTAGAGAACGAAGATGAGCCGATAGAGATAGATGAGCGAGCTGTCGTGGATCCGGTCGAGATCTTCTTCGTCCAAGTTATCGTTAGTGTCGAGGAAGCCTTCCGCAAGGACGCGAATGGCTTCGTAGATGTTCTCTTGGAGGTCCTCTCCGAGTGCTTCTGCGAAGGCGGTTGACTGGTCGTAGACGTCGTCGAGGAAACAGTCTCCAGTCTGGTCGTCGAGGAATGCTCCCTGCCGGAAGAAGAGGTAGAACTCCTTGAATGCCTCCAGATCGCCTTCCTCCTCGCCGATGGAGAGGACTTTGGGGAGATCTATCTCGTAGTAGGAGTCCAACCGGTGGCTCGTCGGCCCGTAGTAGAGTCGCCACTTCTCCCCGTTCGTGAGGACCCCCCACTGCGGTGGCGTTTCTTGGAGGTAGCTATGAATCTGGTAGCTTGGGTTCTCGAAGTCTCGTTTCTCTTCGCCCCGCGTGTCGAGCTTGCGACCCCATCGTTTCGCGTCCGCGACGGCGATTGCCTCTTGGTAGAAGTTTTCTCGATCGAACGCCGCATCGGCGGCCTCTGCGCTGGGGAAGAACCCGTAATCTGGTCGTCGCGCATTCCGCATCACCGTCTCCTCGATTTCAAAGGGAATCTCGAGGATCTCGAAGATCGGTCGAATGACGTTCCGCTCGAGCTGGGCCTCGTTGTAGTCCTCGACACGATCGCCTTTTTCGTCGAGAATCGACTTGATCTCCGAGAACGCTGTTTCTACTTCTGCGTCCGGGATCTCAGTCCAAGCCTCCATATCGTGGAGGTGGTCGTTGAGGTAATGGTTCGAAAACAGGTCGCGGTTCGTTCGGTAGTTGGTTGGGTCCGTCATTGAGTGGAGACGATTTCAGGGATGACTACGGTACTACAGCTACCTTGTAACGGAAATTCCAAGATAAATAATACTTTCCAAGGGTCGAACGATACCGTCGGGTCGGGGAGTTCAATGACAGAGGTTCGCCTAGCATCAAAATAGCAACCGACAGCTCCGTTGAAATCCACCGCAAGTAGCATATTCTAGCTTGGTCGTGGTCATACAAACAGGATATCCAACAGACATATCTTGAAGTGTAGGGGGGACTGACTGTGAGCCATGTCAAGCAATTTTGAGGAACCTGTTGCTATTGCCTGTCAGAACAATGCTGTTCCGGCTGCCTCCCAGAGACAGTACATCGCTCGTGGATTATGGGTAGTTGATTTTGACACAGGGTATTCTTTCGAGAGCAGTGATGCTCCATCGTCCTCCCGAACTGAAGCTGGTGAAGTATTCAATCGATTCGAAGAAGCCTCTCAAGCAGGAGGAATTGGTACATTGCGTTCAGATGATTCCCGTCTAATCGCTGTCGGCCGATTCGGCACGAACGGCATCCGTCTACTGGACCGAGTGGGCGAAAGCGAAGATAAAAAGAAAGGACTCCAATTTTCCGAGTACACTGTTCTGGGCCCCGGAGATCCGAAGTATGAGGAGGCTCGAGATATCGGGGGGACTCTTGGAGGGACAGTTGCGAGTCTCAAGGGCCGCGGCGACAAGGAAACACGTTTAGAGACTCTCCTACGGCAGGTAGAAGATGCTGGATATCTCCGAAAGCCCGTTTAATAAACAGACTTCGGCCACCAGCGGTTTTTAGTTATATCTGGATGTGGACATCTCAACAGAGCCTACTCGGGGTTGGTTTCAGAGTTCAACCGTAACGGCACCGTCAGAGTCGAGCAGGAACTCACACAGGTCGCGGAACGCTGTGACCGTTGCTCCCTCAAGAAGGACTCCGAGTTCGAGATATCGGTTGAAGCCATAATCCGTCACGTTGGCACTGCCGACGTAGGCGGCTCGAGAATCGAACAGCATCACTTTCGCATGTAGCGTGAACTGGGGATTCTCGCCGTCTTGGCGTTGTTTGCCGATCGGAGTGGTATCTTCCCAGACAGTGTAATCGACGAGGGTAATTTCCGATGCAACACCTCGTTCCGATGCTCGCTCCATGAACGACTCGATGACGTCGTGGTTATGTGACTCCGAATCCGCGAGATACCGCGTCACAATCGTCAGCTCGACACCACGGTCGAGCGCATCGAGCAGGACATCAGCGAGACGACCGAGGCCGTCACCTTCAAAAAACGGCGACAGGAGCACGATCTCGCGCTCGGTACGTTTGACTTGACTTGCGAGAGAAGAGAGCAGCCCCTCCATGTCAAAGGAGGCAGGCGTCGAACCGCTGAACGCGGGATCATCTGGAAACGTCACCAACGGCGTTACTTCTGTGGTGGGGACCCGCTTTTCGTGGGCAGCGAGCGTTCGAATCGACTGCTGTGTCCGCTCGAATATCTCCCGTGTGCGGGTTGGATCAACGCGACACTGGGTGTCTACCAGTTCAGCCTCGTAGGTCTCGCGCTGAATCGCCTCGACTTGGAGGAGCTGACGAAAGAGGTCGGTCGCTGCTTCACGACTCAGCTCCGTGTCTCGCGCTACTGCGGCCGGCGAAATCCGTTCAGATCGCCCAGAGGAAACCAGAAACATTCCCTCTAGTTCGTCAAGAAGCGGCTCCTCGTGATCGACGATGTCCGCGATGGTGAGCGCACGATCGATGATCGGTGGGTGTCTGGCCATTGATAAGGGGTGACGTGGAGTTAGCTACAGTCGCCAGAATCCTTCGATGTCCCGATCGGTGTTCGGTCGACTTCCAAACAAGTAGTCCCGACAGAGAACCTGGTTGAAATACGAACAACTGATCTCGCTCACGTGGAGACAGGAGAGACACGCCCCATCGCGCTGTGAGCAGACCGGGTCCATCATACACTCGTTCCCGTGAGCACGGGCTTGCCCGAGGAGGTCGTCCAATTGCTGCTCGACCATCGTGGTCATGCCGCCGATATTGAACTCTTCGCGGTTGTTGGTGTAGATCACTAATGAGAGTGCGCGTGGGAACAGGAACTCACTCAGGTTCGTTCGATCGAACCCACTGATCGTGCTCGCCTGCTTGAGCAGGACGTGAGAGAGGGTGTGGAGCATCTCGAAGACGTACTTCGTGACTTTCCCCTCAACGGTGTCGTCGGTGCTGGTCTCGAAGCGACCGTACTGATCAACCGGGTCGAGATGGTTCAGCAGGAACGCCCACTGCTCTGCGCGAGAGAGTTCTTCGATGGTTGTCCGAGCACGCTCAATATCAGCGTCCGAGGGATCAGCAGGCAGTTCGGGAAGCGTGATGTCGCCACGGACAGCTCGCTCGTCGCTTGTCTCAGGAATGTTGACGGCTAGCCAGAGCAGCACTACCGCGGGGTCGAGATCAAACTGTGTAGCCTCTGTTTCCGACGTATCGACGAATATCGGTGTGCCGTCTCCGCTGCTCGCGTTTTGCGAGAAGGCGTTCAGCTTCGCCTCGTCTTCCTCGCGGCCGCCCCGGGTGTAGCCGTAGACGAACGTCTGGACCGGGAAGTCTTCGATCACACGCACGTCCTTCAGACCCAAGCGGTCGAGGTCGTCCGAGTACGTCGCGATCGTGTCTGCCTTGCGGGGGAACCCCTGTTGTCGGGCGTCTTCCTCCAAATCTTCGAGCGTGTGCGCTGTGAGTTCCTCGAGGCTGAGAACGTACTGGAGAAGCTCATCGCCAGCATCGGTCATCTCGAAGGAATCGTCGTCGGCTTTGAGATCGATTAGATCTGTGATCGATTCACCAACGGTTTGGCTGTCGATCTCTCCGTGTGCTCGGAGCCAGTCTTCCGCCTCATCGAGCGATTCGACCTCTTCTTCCGTCTGATATACCTCTATTTTCCGATCGTCATCGATCTCAGCTCCCTCAATACCCTCGTCCATGTCGACAGACTTCAGCGGAGAGTCAGAGAGACCGAGCTGTTTCGCGATAGCCTTCCGTGAGCCGTCTTCACTTCCGCGGAGATGGCCGATACCCGACGCATGTAGATTGACTGTGGTCAGGTAGTGCGGATAGTATGTTGAACCGGCTCGGTGGACCGTCGTGTACATTTTGTCGTCGTCCGGGTCATCCGCGGATGGAGGAACGTAATCACAGTCACAGTTCTGGGAGTAGCTCACTCGGGTGTCCCAACCACAGATGTTACACCGCCAGTGGAAGTTTTGCGCACGCTGACTGTCCTGCGTATCGAGGACGATGTACTGGTCACCGTGATCCGGACATTTCCGTGGATACAGTCGCCTGATCTCGCCACAGCTGTGGACGCTCACGAACTGGTACTGTTTTAGGTCGCCGTTACAGCCGGATCGCTCGCATTTTAGAGCCTGATTCTTTCCGCTAAGATCATCTGCGGAGTAATATCCATGTGCCTTCTGGCAGCTCGTACAGTAGAAGGTGGTTGGGAACGGACGAGCCCGGACTTCCTCCGGTGCTGCGAAGTCGTAGTGGCCTGTTTTATTCGAAGTAAATCCCTGTTCACCACCCTCCCAGTTTTTCGCCCGGGCGAAGACGCGGTCAACGATGTACTCTCGATCGACTTGGCCGCTCGCGTCGGTCGTTTCGAGACGATTCACCTGCCAGATGCCACGCTTGTCGCTGTAGTCGAAGGTGTTCCCGGGAAGGAACTGGTACAGGATCTGATGGCGGCTGCGTTTCATACTCATTGTAGGTCACCGGTTGTCAAGCGTCTCGAAGATCTCGCGGTAGCGGTACTCCGACCGAATGGGTAGCTGTTCGTCGACATCGCGGAGACTCCGCATCGGTGAACGTTTGATGCGTCCACTTGTCCACTGGTCGTCGTCAAGACGAAGTTGAGAGAGCGCCTCCTTCGTGAGATCTTCAATATCCCCTTTGAACTCCTCGTGGTCGTTCGGATCGCCAAACATCCCCAGCATTTGCTGGCGTAATTCTCTTTCGTCGACTGAGTCAGCAAACTTCTCGGCTTGATCACCGAAGTAGAGGTTTCCGGCCCCTTCGCGGTACATGTAGTGGTTGAGAATCAATCCCATGAACAGTCCCGGGTGGGTCTGCTTGACACTGTTTTTTGCCCAGCGGTTGATAGGGACCGGTTCAACAAGTCTGTCGAGAAATGCGTGGTATTTCTCAAAGAAGTGGTAATGGCTCAGGTCACGCTCGCGGATGGGGTGGGCGACATTGAATACGAGGCCCGGTCGCGATCGGCCGGCACGGGAACTCGCTTGAATGTACTCCGCCGTTCCTCGGGGCATACCGAAGAACGTCATCATGTTGAAGCGGTCGACGTCGACTCCGTGGGCGATCATGTTAGTCGCCGTGATAGTGTTGAGCCGACTCGCCAGTAGCCAAGCAAGTGCTTCCCGAGTGTCTTCGGTGGCGCTGGCCCGCTCACTGTCGAATTGGTCACTACCGACAACCTCGTTCTCCTCGTCGAGACTGTTCTCAAGCGTACTACGTAGAGACAGGACAGAGTCTGAGACATCTTCCTCGAGCACTCCCCGGTCGATGAGACGGTTGAGGATCTGTTTGTCGGCATCTTCGTCCCACGGGTCCTCGACAATGTCTAAGACCTCCATGATCGTCTCGAAGCCAGTTCCACCGGTCATACGCTCGGACGCCAGTGGCGGTCGGCCATCTTTCTGGAGATACGTATCCAGCTGAGAGACGATAGACTGATCGAGACGGTCACCGTCCTTTTTCGATAGCAGATATGTGATGCTGGTGCTGTAGTAACTGAGTAGAGCTAGCACTTCATCGATCGAGTCGGCCTCAAGTGGTGTCGTGGTATCCGACCCTTCGAATACAGCTCCGGTCAGTACTTGATTCGGGTTTTCCAACGCTTCTCGGAATAGGTTCTGAACCTCCCGATGGTAGTAGAACAGGAGGTCGATGATGGAATTGATGTGCGTCTTTCCGTGTGGAACCAGCCCGATGTAGTACCGCTGTGTCTCCGCACGTTCCTGCGCGTAGAAATTCTCGCGTAGGTACGGCCCGGGCGAGGGGAACCGTTCAGCGGGGCGCATGAACAGGTTATGAACCTGATCCTCAAAGCCAGTAATCGTCGCCGTCGGTGCGATGACCTTTGTTGTCCCGGCCTCAACGAGGTCCTGTAGTTCGGCAACACCAGTCTCGTAGTGGCCGTCGAAGCTCCCCATACTCTCTTCCAACAGGTGGAGCTCGTCCGGAACCATCAGCGACGGGGCCGGGTCGTACGGTTCAACGGGACGGGCCATGTCGCTAAACTCATCCTTGTCTATCGGACAGCCGTACTTCTCCGTACATTCGCCCAAGCTGGCAAACCCATGAATTGGACACTCAAGGTCCATCTCACCCGTGATGAGGTGAGCAAATTTGCGCTGATAACCGATCGCGGTGATCTTGTCTATGGTACCCGCAATGATCGTCGGTGCGTACCGGTAGAGCTCATTGTCGACAACGTGGACCGGGAGCTCTTCCTCACCATATGGCTCACTGGAAGTGATCGATCGCGACTGCCACGGACAATCGAAGCTACTCGCGGTACAGCAATGCGTCAGTCTGTGGTCGTCATCTGTGATTCGGACCTCGATATCAGACCCACAGGCCGGACAACTTGGGACGACCTTGGCCTCGCGGCGAAGGTCCTCTCCAGAAGGCCCCTGGTACCGTTGGTGATTATTGTTATCGTAACCTGTGAGTGCGTTCGGGGTGTTTGCCTTCCCAACAAGATATCCCATCGAGAACGGGCGAGAAGGGTGTGAGCCGATATCCGACTGCTCTCGCCGAACTAGGTCGGCGTACATCACCGTCTCGGTCATACGTTGGAACTGTTGGAGCGAGAGGAGTCGAAGCGGGAACTTCGTCCACGCAGTGACGCCAAAGTCCTTCCCACGGAGGCGATCGAAAAACATACTCCAGACAGCGACACCGAGGAATGCTTCCGTCTTCCCACCACCGGTGGGGAACCAAAGAACATCAACGATGTCGAGCGCTGAATCAGCATCCTCTGCGCGGTCCTCGGTTGAACCATTGCGCCAGCTGACCTCGTTCCACTGGTCGTACTCGCGGCTCGCAACATCGGGGACCTCCATGATGATGAATACTAGCTGGAAGAGCCGCCAGCCGGGGAACTGGTGCATCCGGTCCATTGCCTCGTTCATCAACTCGAAAGCACGTCCGACAGTTTCGGGATGCTCCCGAAGGCACTGAATCCCGCGCTCGAACCGTTTGATCTCACGTTCGAAAGCAGCGCGGTCTTCATTGAAATCAGCCAGATCACCCGTTTCTGGGTCGTCATCCCAGTCGTCTCGTTGGCGATATTGTTGTAGTGCGGCGTCATACTCCTCACTGAGATATCTCCGCATCTCGGTAGAAATATCGTCGAGAAGATCGAGGCCACCGTCGTCTAGGTCGGCCAACGTCTCAAATGTAGCATCGACGTTACGGTCCGCAGATTCGTAGACGAGTTGTCGGTACTCCGGGATGAACTGTGTCTCAAGTCGAGTTGCGGTCGGCATCGCAGAAGGAGCCCGACGACCTGGCGGGATTCCTTCTTCATCCACTTCTTGGTCGTTGCGCTCAGGCGCGGTGATGGTACAATTTCGACCATGCCCCCAAAGATCTCTATTGTAGCGGAAATCCTCTGGAAGCGGGTCAAAGGTGAAAGGGACGAACTCGAGGTCGCCACTCGTCTCAAGTTCGAGGCCCACCTCGAACAGTGTGGGGTCTCGAACGGTGTAGATCGCGTCTTCGCGGCTCTGGAGTGCCTCGTTCGCGATCTCAAAATCGACGATAGTGCTGTCGTCGTCGTTTTCCTCGTCAGCCATCACTTCCACAGCCAGTGTGGCGTGCCACTCCGGGAGTGCTGATGTTCCCCCAGCAGCCCGCTCAGAGAGGTAATCACGAAAGCTCTCTTCATCCTCGAGCGCGGCCGGCGGGACAGTGTCATCTTCCTCGGTCTCAACGTAGAGGTCGTAGTTTTCCCGAGCGTGGGCTCGGGCGCTGGAGAATGCTTTTTCGAATGCCTCCTGAGTGCGGTCGCGGATGACCTCCGGAGTGTTTCGCGTCGGCGTCTGGAGTACCTCCGCAGGGATCTTGATCGGCGGGACTTCAAGGGGAATACGTTCAAAAACCGGGAGGAGACTGTCGCCTTCGTCGTCATCATCTCGGTCACCCAGTGCGACGAAAGAATCGCGGTTTACCATCTCCTCATAAGTGGGGTTAACTCGCACCCACACGCTTGCGTTAACAGTAAGCGTCAGCACGTCACCTTCCTCACCGCCCCGGATACGCACGGTAGCACCGAGGCCGTTTGGCTCCATTTTTGACTGGAGATCATCGTCCGGATCGTCGAGTTGGTCCTCACTTTCAGGTGCTAGCGCACCCGCGAAGAACCGATCGCTAGGGAAGTCACGTTTGACTCGCTCGTCGATGTCTCCACGGACTTGCTTCAACACCGTCTCACGAAGGTGCCGGGCGATGCGTTCGTCGTCGGCTGGAGATTCTTCCTCCAAGCTAATTCCTGTAGCCATGGTAGTTACTCAGTAGTCTGCTCGAGCTGATCGCCCGAGATGAAGGTCGGTATGATTGTGGGAGCAAGGGCGTTGATACCGAGGACTACACCTTCGGCTGACATAAGATCGGTGGCCACTGGTCACGACTGACACGAGAAGAGGGGTAGGACGGGAAATAGAACTTGTTTCAGGTTACGTGGAGTCTAATACAGGCTCAGTAGAGTATTTTCGATGAAAAATACGATTGTCCCTAAATTTATCCCTGGTGACGATATAAGAGCGGGTATGCCAGAGTCGGTCACGTCTCCCAGTTCTCCAGTGGAGCTGATTCGATCAGCTTCAGATACGGAGCGTGACATTCATAGAGAGCTTCTTTTCGACAATATCGAATTTCTTATCGATGTTTTGACTGCTGCCCACGCGAAGAGACAACGAATGGATCCGGTCGGGTGTGTGGGTTCGACACCTGAACGGCTGGCCCGGAAGCGAGGCAAATACACTGAGACCTGCCGATATGCCACTGTTAAGAGAGAGAAATCGGGAGACGAAGACCACTGTTCTTGTGAAGACCCGTTGTATAACAGCGATGATCCACTCGATACCGTCGCTGCCGTCGTACTGAGTGGACCAGTTGAATCGCCAGCACAACGGTTCTTCGAACGATGGTCGCGTGATGCAGTGCGTGCGCTACGGGAACAATACGGAGATTGGGAAGAGATCAGTTCGCTCAGCCAAGATTCACTCTCAGAAGTTCTTGGTGAGTTCGTTCGTGGGGGTGGAGTTGGAAGTCAACGTGTATCCCGTCTTCAACAGCTCCTAACTGCTGTTGAAAACACAGAGTACACTGATGGGGTGACCCTCAGAGAGTTTTCTCGGGTTCAATACCAGACCTATGTGGACTTTCTCACCGAGATTTCGGGGATTCAGGAGAATGATGCGTGGTGGCTACTTCAGACAGCTTTCGACAAGCCCGTCTGGCCCGTAGACAGCCAAGTTGACACACTTCTTTGTTCTCTCGGCCTTATCGATCCCGCAGACCTGAAAAGAGAGAGAGGTCGCCGTCATTTCCTAGAAGACAAACTGATTGATCGACAAATAGCCCCGTTATATCGGGCGCTTTCGACTCATGCTATCACTGCGAGAGGGGACGTATGTGGTGAGACATGCGAAATCAGAAAGTTTCTCCTTACGCACCGTCTCCAACAACAGAAATCGGAGCAAGAGGGACCGATTGCCGTGGATCTATTCGCAGGGGCTGGTGGATTGTCTTGTGGGATAGGGCAGACAGAATTCAATGTTCAGTGGGCAATCGATAATGACCCAGATGCCGTCGCTACCTATCGTTTCAATCATCCAGATATTCCCCACGAAAACGTCGTCTGTGGGGATGTCCGAGAGGTCAAATTAAGTCAACGTATTAAACAGGCAGTTGGTTCTCCTGACATACTCGTCGGTGGTCCGCCCTGTCAGTCACTCTCACAAGCTGGATACCGTTCACGTCGAGCAGGCGATGAAGACTACAGTGTTCTCGATGACGGCCGCACAACACTCTACACCCAGTATGTACAGACTGTGGAGGAACTTCGACCGAAGGCCATTGTCATGGAAAACGTCGAGGGAATGGTCAATGAAGTCGGAGATACCGGGGTTCGGGTAATCGACTGGGTGATTGAAGATCTAGAGTTACTCAACGAGACTGGACTCGGTTATGACGTTGAATATCGGGTCCAAGACATGGCCGAATTAGGTGTCCCGCAGAATCGAGAGCGTGTACTCCTTCTTGGAGTGCGAGAAGATCTCGCAGAACAGAATTCATCGAGTACAGCGGAGTTACTAGATGATATTCCAGTAGAGGGGGAGACACAGAATATTCAACAAGGTCTCTCTGGACTCTCACGCCTCCGGAGAGGCGAAGGGGGACGAGTCCTCTCAGAGATCGGTCGAGGGTCGAAGAGTGACTACGTAAATACGCACGACCTTGATTCAGGTACCAACCTCTGTTTCAACCACTTGGCCAGAGAACACCCGATGGAGAAAGACCGGATTCTATTTGATGAGGCACTAGAACCGGGTGATACTGGATGGGATGTTAAATACGGATCCGATGGTGAGTATGCTGAATACATTGAATATGATGTCGGGACTGCTGAGAAGCAGCGATTTGGAGACAAATACCGGATGCTCCAGTGGTCTGAACCCGCACCGACAATTGTGGCTCATTTAGCTAAAGACGCTAATGGCTACGTGCTGCCGGATTACTACGAACATGTATATCCTGATGAAGAGCGCGCTGATTCGTCTCGAAATCGGGGAATCTCTCCCCGTGAGGCTGCGCGACTACAATCGTTCCCAGACGACTATGTCTTTCTTGGACCGTTCACAAGCTGGTTTCGGCAGATTGGAAATGCTGTTCCCCCAGTTGCGGGAAAGAGGATCGGCCAAGTAATCTGCCCAGTGATAACAAAAAAGGAGCAGCCAACAACCAAAGAGAATACACCGTCGACGGGTGAGGTTGTCTCTGACGACTGAGGAAAAGGCATTCGGTTAAATTCTATTCTAAAGACGTTATTCAATTTATTACCAAAAGGTAGTGGTATACACAAAACCGCAGTAACCCCACTTGTTTAAGACAATACCACGTCCTCGAAAACGTGAGCGAAAACTGACCCTCAGACGCAGCGATCTACGCCCGCGTCTCGACGTCGGATCAGGACGTATCTCGGCAGCTCGATGAGGTGCGCACCCACCCGCTCTTGGGAGTTCGAGTGCCGGAGCCAGAACCGGTCTCCGAGCGTCTGGGGCGCGTCGGTGGCCATACACGAGGGTCGTTCCGGTCGCGACATAACACTGACTGGAAACGGACGCCGAACTCCTTCGCGACGGCGCTTGCCGCTCGTGACCGGCGCGATACGTGATCGCCGGTCAGACTGGACGGGTCGATCCGCCTGCTCGAACGCGGGAAGATCGCTGTCTGAGACCGCTGATATCGTCCGCTCTTCGCCCCCAGACGACCGAAATGGAGACACCAACGCCGCTGCGTCTCGTGTCAGGCGTTTTGACCAACGGTTTATCATCGAGCGAATCCTCTGAGGTGTGATGACAAGGAATGCGTCTCAGTCACCCTCCTCGTCCGGGGACCAATACGAATGTCGGGACTGCCTCTCTCGTCTGTGGACCGACGGCGGGCTCTCGTCATGTCCGCAGTGCGGCGGTGACGTCGAGAACCTCTCGAAGCCCCGCGAGTAGCGGTGGCACCTTCGGGCTCGACCCCGAATCTGATCCCAGTGACGACAGCACGGTCCGTACGGCACGTATTTATCATCACAGCGCCTATAGAATGGATGGCACAGGCAACTCCTCAGGTCCCGGTCCCACGGGCGGGCAACGGTCTCGCCCGCCGCACGACCCTCGGCGTCCTCGTCGCGATTATCGCCCTGCTCGGCACGCAGGCGGTCGTCGACATGGCCGACATCGCCGTCGGCGCGACCGGTACGATGTCACCGTTCTCGGCCGGGGCGCTGGTCGGGTCGACGATCGCCGCCGGCGCGGGCGCCGCGCTCGCCTACGCGGTCGTCAACAGATTCACCGCCCGCCCCGTACGGAACTTCGTCGCGATTGCGGCGGCGGTCTTCCTCGTCATGCTCGTCCCCGTCTTCGCCGTGGCGCCCGCGATGGGAATCACGCCGACCGGACAGGGCCTGCTCGTGGCGTATCACCTGGTCGTCGCGGTCCCGCTAACGGCGTTCGTCGTCGGCGCCCTTGGCCGCTGACGGCTCCGTTTTCTTTAATGCCCATCTAAATACGGACTTCTCGGCGCTCGCGAGCGACGGTGACGCTTCGACCGCTGGACTGCCGCCCGGCTCGCGGACCGCGATCATCCGACCACGGCCTCGAGCTCAGACCACGGGCCCGAGCGACCCGAGTGCCGCCGACTCGTCGATTGCGGCCGCCAGCTCGACGGTGGCCTCGCCGAGCGTCGCGAGCCGGTCGCGAACTCTCTCGTCGACGAGTTCCCCTGCCCGCGGCATCGTGTCCGTGCTATTAATCCGGTGGGCGAGGTGGTTCGAAGCCAAGTCAGCGAGAAGTGCCGCCGGGTAGTAGAACTTCGACTTCTGGCAGTAAGCCACCAGCGGTCGATCGTCTCGCAGCCCTCCAAGTGCGGCGACAAACGGTTTGGCCTGCTGCTCGTTCCCATCGACGATTACCGCGGGGGGCTCGGCGACCGTGTTCAAGATGTCGTGGACGTGGATCGCGGAGTGGGCCGCTTCGACCTGCTGGGTGTCCTCGTTCCCATCCAGGCTCTGGCGGTGGGAGAACACACGGATGTGCTCCGGAAATTCCTGCAGGACGGCTTCGGTGAAGTCTCGGCGGACGGCGTGTTCGTAGTCGTTCGCCTTGTCGTAGAACGGTTTGAATTCGATGCCACTCCTGTGGTCGTAGATCGCCTCCAGAATCGCTGGTTCGAACTCCCGGGAGGCATACACGGCTGCCGTCACCGTCGTATCACCGACAGTGCTCGCGTCCATCGCCACAGACCTCGAGTAGGTGTCTGACTCGGTGCGGAAGGGAAGGAGCGCCATTAGTGATTCAGTTGGTGCTGTATTCAGCCAGGTGGGCCTTCACATAAGTGCGTACAGATTCCGCCAGCATGCCTCCTTGAAATCGAGCTTCTCCTTCGCCGACCGGACCCGGTCGCTGACCGTCTGCGGGCTGGCCTTTCGATCATCAGCCCACGAAGACTGCCGAGTTGAGTAGAGCGTCTGTGTCATCCAGTAGTCCAAGGTCTCAGCGGGTGACTGGAGTTCGTTCGCCAGCACGGCGAGTTCGACCGTCGCAATCTGCCGACCGATGTCGATCGCAGTCAGCTCCTCTTGATAGTCATTGATCGCCCGTCAGCCGTCTTCGATCTTGAACTCCAAGTTAATGACGCACTTCTCATCCGCCCCGTAGACGACTCCCACATCCACAAACCGTTCTCCGCCGATCCGGCGACGGGTGTGGATAGCGAAGTGAGGAACCGAACTGTCTCGTACCCCCTCTATAATGGGTCGTCGTCGAACTTAGCCGCTGGGTTACACACCTCCCAAGCAGACACTTTCACTCAAATCCGATGTGATCGGCTGCGAATACATCTCCCACGAAAACTTTGATTATCAACTGTGCCCGTTCTCCTCAGATAATAAACAATATACAACCAATAGTACATTCACTAATATTCATTATTAATTGGATTATATACTCAGTAAACTATGGTAGAACCACCCATAGAGTACGAGCAGTTTGAGGAGGGACGCCATGTCAATTACTGGGATCTCAACCCCGTTCTACAGGAAGAAGCGAGGCGACTCTACCCAGATGATGAATTCGAGTGGGCGAAGGAGAAACTCCAAGAATTCGGCCATATTGTCGGTCACACTATCGCAGACAACGCAGACCGAATCGACAGACACGGGCCGACACTCCAATCACACGACAAGTATGGAGAGTTGCTAAACCAAGTTGAGTACCACCCCGATCAGCTTGAGAACGAACGGCTCATCTACGAACATGGAATCGTCGCTGATGCGTTCAAGCCACCGGAGGGACGAGATGAACCAGTTGGGTTACTCCACACCTTGACTGAGCAACTACTTCTTTCGTATGCCGACACGGGACTTGTCTGCGCGCAGTCCATGACGGCAGGAGTCGCGCTGACATTGCGAAATCACGACCATACGGAAGACTACACCGAGTATCTGGACCAGCTCACGTCCACCGACTATGAGACTGTCATCGAAGGTGCGATGTTCCTCACCGAGGAGCAAGGCGGAAGTGATGTCGGGGCGGCCGAAACAGATGCTGAGCCTGTGGTGGCGCCACACCAGGCAACTGAATCATCAGCTGCTCAGGCCAAAGCCACTCAAGACGGTGGTGAGTTACAGACGCGAGAGTACAAATTGACCGGAGAGAAATGGTTCTGTTCGAACATCGACGCTCAGGGGACTTTGGCCCTTGCTCGACGTCCCGGCGCGCCCGATGGTACAAAGGGGCTTTCACTGTTTCTTGTTCCGCACGAATTGCCGTCAGGAGAGTTGAACGAACAGCGATATCGGCGGCTCAAAGACAAACTCGGCACAGAGAGCGTCCCCACCGGTGAAGTCGAATTCGACGGTACCACTGGTTATCTCGTCGGTGAGCCGGAGCGCGGGTTCAAGTACATGACGACGATGGTGAACTGGGAGCGAGTGACCAATTCTGTGGGTGCTGTCGGCATCATCGGACGATTATTGCTTGAGAGCAAGGTCAAAGCAGCGAATCGGGATGCGTTTGGACAGGCGATTCAAGACTTCCCGCTTATGCAGCGCGACTTGGTGGAGATGGCTGTTGACCACGAGGCCACGTTGACTTTTGCAATGGAAGCTGCCCGATGGTTGGACAGATACGAGCGTGATCACGGTGATGACGACGCATTCCAGTTGATGCGACTGCTGGTTCCGGTCTCCAAGCACGTCACGACGCGGAAAGCCGTCGAAACTGCGTCATATGCCATGGAAATCCAGGGTGGAAACGGATATGTCGATGATTTTGTCACCCACCGCCTGTACCGCGATGCACAGGTCCTACCAATCTGGGAGGGGACGGCGAACATCCTCTCACTCGATGTGCTGCGAGCCATGGAGAAAGAGGCCGCACACGAGGCATTGCTACCGCTCGTCTCGGGATACCTAGACAACGTCGAGCATCCGTATCTCCAACCGCTCGCAGAAACGGTACAAGCGGAGTTTGAACAATTACAAGAAGCGCTGCTCGGACTGGCCACGACAGACAACGAGTCCGCACAATATGCCGCAAAGGACGTCACTGAGTACATCTATGACGTCGTCACGGCCAGTATTCTCCTAAGTCGGGCACAAGAACACTTAGACGACGGTGACGCTCGCAAAGCAATCGTTGCGAACCTATTTGTCGAGCGCGAGTTGGCGTCCGATTCGTCTGGCGTGCAGACTGATGCGACTCCCGCGATGGAGTACTTCGACGCAATTGTCCAGTACGACAGTCTCGACGATACGAAACTCCCAGAACAACCAGTTACAACCTAACAATGCACACCATACCCTCAGTCCTCGACAGAGCGCGCACGCTGTTCCACAACAGTACCGTCTCCGACGGGGCCAGTGAAACGACGTACGAACAGGCATACGAGAATGCCCAGAGACTAGCAGGTGGGCTTGCGGATCGCGGGGTAGATGCTGGGACTGTCGTCGCAGTCGCTGACTGGAATACGCCCAAATTTTTCGAATTGCTGTACGCTATCACTGGAATGGAAGCGATCATCTACCCGGTGAATCTGAATCTCCCACCCGAGCAAATCGGATACACGCTGGAGAAATCAGATTCGACCCATCTGATCTACTCTGATGACTTCGAAGCACTCGCCCAGCAATTCCCAGGCGAAACGCTACATACTGATGACCTCGAAGAAAGTGACCCAGTTACTCTCGACGTTGAGGAAGATACCCCAGCAGTCACGCTGTTCACCTCAGGCACGACTGGTAAACCCAAGCCGGTCAGATACACCCACGAGCAATTCATCCACGGTGGCGTGAGTATCGCACACCAACTGACCGAATACGACACACCAGCCTCGCTGTCAGGAGAGGACACCCTGTTACCCAGTATCCCGATGTTCCACCTACTGGCCTGGGGGTCCCCGGTCATCGCGCCGTATCTTGGCGCAGACCTACTGATGACAGGCCAATACGACCCGGAAACAGTCGGGTCGCTGGTTGAAGACGGCGAGGCAACTTGGACGAACATGGTCCCGACGATGGCACGCCAGTTGCTGGAAACAGATCACTCTCTTGACGGCCTCAAGGTGTTGACCGGTGGTAGCACGATCCAGCGTGATCTGGTCTCCCAGTTCCGCGAGCACGATATCGAATTCTCGACGATCTATGGCGGGACAGACATGCTCGCCGCCTCGATATCGATCTGGAGTGACGAGGCTCGGGACGAGGGAGGGTATGAGTATCTGCGCCGGGTGACTCACCCAGTACCATTCGGCGAATTCCAACTCGTACACCGAGAGGGTATGGAAGATGATATAGGTGAAATTCAATTTCGGGCACCGTGGCTCCCCGACGGCTATTACAAACTGCCAGAGAAGACTGCAGACGCCTTCGTCGACGGTTGGTTCAACACGGGAGACATCGGGCGACGGATGCCAGATGGTGGAATTCGGATTCTCGACCGCGTCGATGACACAATAAAGAGTGGCGGAGAGTGGATTCCATCAAGCATTCTCGAATCGATTATCGTAGACACGACAACCGTCGCCAACGCCGCTGTTCTCGGGAGACCCGACGATGAATGGGGCGAACGGCCAGTTGCCGCTGTAACACCAGTTGACGATACATTCGAGAAAGAATCGGTATACGACCAACTAGCGGAGGCAGTCGAAAAGGGACAAATCAACGACTGGTGGATTCCCGATGAGATATTCACATTAGACGAACTCCCGTTAACCAGCACAGGCAAAATCCAAAAGGAGACCCTCCGAGAGAGGTTGGATTTGAAACACTCTTAACACCCCACCGGGACTCTCATAGCTGCCTTAACCTCCCCGCTTCGTACCCCTGTACTAACTTTCTACTAGGTACTTCCCCGGTGAGGCCCTGTTCTCGTTCGATCTCCAGCGGCATGGGGAGAGGGGGTGACTAACTGCGTAGAAGTGTGAAGTTCGAGGGACACTCATCCACGGTATCCGGGCTGTAGCGCCCATAGATCGGCTTCTTTCGCACACGGACTAGTCAAAACGACGTACTCTGTGGCACGGAATACAGGTCGGTCTCTTGTGCCCCATGTCTTGTGTTACGCTCATATGGAGTAGCAGCGTTTCCATCGAGTCAACAGAGCAAGTCAAAAAATCGAACACGGTCGATCAGGAGCTAGAAGCCTTTTAGCCGGCAAAATCGTAACTATCACGCACGCGATGGCAACCTCAGAAAACGAATCGAAAGACACGCTAACCGTGTATCAAGAGCGGTTGGACGCGCTCGACGCGACACTGGCATCGAAAATGGACCGTTGGAGTGTTCCAGCGTTGCGAGCCGCTGTCGGAGCGGTGTTCATCTGGTTCGGCGCACTCAAAGTACTTGGCGTCTCGCCGGCCGGTGACCTCGTCGCCTCAACGGTGTACATTCTTCCGCCTGAGTTTTTTGTCCCGGTACTTGGCGTATGGGAGGTAATCATCGGGATCTGTCTGCTCTATCCACCGCTTACGCGTGTTGGATTGCTGCTGTTGGCACTCCAACTTCCGGGGACGTTCCTCCCAATGATACTGCTCCCTGAAGTTGTCTATACCACGTTCCCGTACGGGTTAACGGTCGAGGGTCAGTATATCGTAAAGAACCTCGTAATAATTGCCGGCGCACTCGTTCTGGGAAGCACCGTCAGGGACGAATCTGCGTCAGTGTGAATTAGACAGTTGGCTGCTCGTGCTGAACGATGAACATAGAACGATTCACAAGCTGTTGTTTACAGTTAAAATATGTCCGGATTAGTAGCTGGAAAGATCCTGCTCGTTGAGCGCTTCGACAAGAAGTCAAAGCTCATCTACGTTCACTCTGGGAACCGACATTCGATGAGTTTTCCGTTTTTCGGGGACGAATCTGGAGAGTCTGTTCGCCGAACTACGTATTCTGTGACATAATACAGAATTTCTTCCCCCCCAAAGATCGCCATCAGAGGTCGCTATCCTGAATTCGAGGAGTATGGGTGTCCCCTCGACATCAAAATATGCGTATTCCGGCCCACCTGAGGGGGATTCGATGATTGAGGCATCCGGTGAGAGAGTCGCAATCAACTCAGAATATTGTTCTATTTTCGAGTCATCGACAGAATCCGTCTCAACTCTATTGACTGCGGCTGACTCAAGCAATCTGTGGAGAAGTCGATCTTCAACCTCCCCAATTGGTATGTAGGTTGGATCATCGGGTAGGTCACTGCTCTCCAACCGGGTGGTACTCTTCCGAATACCATCCGAGTCGACTTCGTATGCGTTCAGGCTCCCCGCTGCCTGAATAATGGAAGCACTCACAACCAGGGTTACTTGATACCCGTCAGCAGTTCGCTTCGGTTCTTGCTCCACTCTGGCAGAATAACTGGAAGAAGACCATGGGGGCTGTAGATCGCTATTACGAGACCGATACGCCACTTCGTACGTTTTAGCAAAATCAGCGACGGCTTCCGTGTTCAGATTTTGTGGCCACTGTACATCCAGAGTCTGCGACATGGGGCACTGATCCGGGAGTTCGTCTTCGCTTGGTGGTTGCGCGTCGCCCGACGCAGTACAGCCGGCAAGGCCGACACTGGTGAGGGTGGCCAATACCGCACGGCGGGTATGCGGAGTCACTAACTGAGGGAACTCAGGAATTGGTAAGTGTCTTGTCTCAACATTTCCACCACTGGGGACCAGACAACCCACACCGAACGATTCGTGAGTCTCCTGTACTGAGCGATCCGGCCTGACCGAATCCCAGAGGAACTTAGTACGAGACTCGCACGCTGTATTCAGCAGAGTTGCTGGAACGTAGCACGAGAAGAGAACGTGTAGAAGGCCCACAGCCCTTATAATTCAGGTGCCAGAACAGATTATAATGACTGGTCGACCGCAGACGCGTCCCCTTGATCGCCGAGCCATACTTGAGCTATCGGTGTCGGGATTAGCCGCACTTGCTGGCTGTGGGGATGTAAACACCGCTGGGGAACCGAGCGAGTCCGATCCGGATAATAGTGAGGAGCCTAATGAGTCGGAGACTGAGGGTGAGACGGTACGGGAGCGGAATTTGGACGATGAAACAGAGCGCTCAGATGCGAGTACGCTATTGAATGTCAGAGAAACACTTGACACTGACAATCCGTTGTTCGATCCGCAGAGTAAGACGTTCACTAGCGACGCCTCGGCGGGCATAGAGGCTGTACCACTTCGATCGGGATTCACGGTTGTCGCGTTTGCACACGATGGTGAAGATGAATTTATTGTCGAGACAGATGGGTCAGTAGGAGGGCTTGTAGTCAAAAGTCCTGACACGGCTGGAGCCGCCTGTTTCGCAGCTGACCGTGGGGACTATCACTTCGCCGTTGCAACTGAAAAGAACTGGTCGATGACAGTTGGGCAGCCATTTGCGCCACCAGAAGAAATTCGGACCCCAAGCGTCAGTGCCAGTGGCGACGGACACGCAGTAGTCGGACCGATTGAGCTTGCGGAGACGACGACGTTCATTGGCGAGCACGAGTCTGACGGCGGGAATTTCGTCGTTGAGGTCTACAACGAGGACGCCAGCGGTGGGACTCCAGACGAAGTCGTGTTCAACCAGATCGGCGAGTTCTCCGGCGAAGCGCGTGCAGATCCGGCCGGTATTGCATGGCTTGAGATCGAGGCTGACGGCGTCTGGCGACTAGAAATCGAATAGTCGGGCCATCAGTTCACAACGGCAGTTCAATTCTGGACACCGCTCGTCGCTAACTGCTCTTCGGACTGGTCACAACTCTGCGATTGCGTACACTTCGCCGGGTTCTGTCGCAACGTATGCGACGCCATCGACTACGGCTGGTCCGTCGACGACTCCGGAACGAGTGTAGTCTCCGAAAGGGACGCTCCGCGTCTCGACGCGCCAGCGTTCGGTTCCGTCACCCGTTGCGAGAGCGAGGACCGTTCCGTCGCTTCGGGACCCCACGTAGACGGTGTCACCAGCGACTGTCGGTGAGCCGAGCTGGCCGACATCGTTAAACTGCCGCTCCCATTCGATCGTTCCGTCGGCCGTTGAGAGACCCGTCACGTTCCCGCCACCGGTCGCAAAAACCGAATCGGGCGTGACCGCGACGGTCTCTTCGGACTCGTGACTGAGTCTCGTACGCCATTGTGGTTCCCCATCTTCGGTACGGAGCGCAGTCGCTTCGTTGTCTTCAGATCCGAAATACACCATTCCATCGACGACGACCGGGGAACTGGATGTTCTGACAAACGTGGGCTGTCGCCACTTCTCCTCGCCCGTCTCGCTGTCGATAGCACACACTATGCCATCTTCGTCAAGGAGATAGACGGTGCCGTCGGCGACTGCGAGCGGCGATCGAATTGAACCGATCTCGTCGCCGTCGGGAGTCCACCGCCACTCCTCTTCACCCGTCGTCCCATCGACCGCATAAATAGGCGGCTGTCCGGATGGCCCCAGTTTCCCCAGAACGTATGCGGTCCCATCAGCGACGGTCACTCCTCCCAGTCCACCGGACTGTGAGTCTGGCTCGAACGTCCAATTGAGCTCGCCGGTCTCGGCGTCTCGGCCCTCAAGATCGAACGTGGGGACAAAAACGGTCCCGTTGGCGACGGTTGGAGTAGTCGTGTGGCCATTCCACTCCCCACCGATCCGCTGGCCAGTTTCTCCGTCAAGGACTAATCCACCGGCATACACGTGACCGCCGTCAACGACGACGCCTGACTCTGCCTCTGTAAGAGCACTGTACCGCCAAGCGACTGTAGCATCATCTCTCGGGCCCGAAACACTGGAATCGTACCCGGTGTTACGAGCATCACGCCTGTAACTTGGCCACGAGGCTGTCGAACCGAGAGTGACATCCGACTCGTAAAGCGTTCGTCCGCGCTCGTTCTCTTCGCCTTCCTCGTCGCGAGAGAATACACATCCCGCAAGACACGCCGTCACTGTAACGAGACTGCCGCGGAGGGCACGGCGTCTTGAGTGAGAGGACATATAACAGAATTTTGATCGGTCCGGTATAGGCTTTGTCTGTGAGACGGGAAAGACAGGATATCTAAACACTCTGCTGATCGATTCGTGAACCACCTGTACTGTCCGAATCGATCTATCCTGATTTCGTCACTGCGACGTGCCACATTCGCGCGCTCTATGTAGCACGGGCTTCGTGTCAATTGTACAGGGTTACAGCAGAGTCTTTTATTACATCTGGGTAGGCAGGCGTACAGGAAACGGGGGTTATCTGGACGGTAGAATCAGGCCTACAAATTGGCCTACGGGTAGGCCTATAGGTCAGTATAGGGAACACGACTGAACTGGTAGTTCGAAAGTCGGATCCGTATCCGAACTGGAATTGACATCGGCTGAGTGTACTCACCCTCTGTCCCTCAAGTCAAAACCGGTGAACCTCACGAACGCTCTGACGAAGCAGCTGCTCGTCGAAGACGAGCCGTCGCTCCAGACATTCGCCAAGCACGGGGTTTAGGCCGATGACTGAACGCGGCCGCGCCTCGATAGCTCGCGAACACCTGCACGGTGCGACGGTGTGGGCCTACGGGGACGGTGCGGCCCGTGTCCGGCCGTGGACCAGCGCGAGAGATGTCCGGTCGCCAGCGAGAATCAACTGATGACGTGTGAAAAAGAGGGATAGCGATAACCTAGCTACTGTCACGATCACTTCGGACGTTCAGACGAGGTTCAACAATCGATTTGACGGATTCTACTACCCCAAATCGAGGGCCACTACTGCGACCAACAATCTGCTTCCTATGAGCGTACTCGAAACGGATAGTCAGCTCCATTCCGCAACCGACACAGTAGTCCAATCCTCAGATATCGCATCTGTTAAGTACATATCGATAAAATTACACAATATGACCAAACAACACATTTCCACTCAGATGATTCCCGAACGAGACGAGCCAGCATTGTATATCAATCCTCGCTCTGAACAAATCGCAGCCTTCGCAGAGGAAGCAGTAACGGTTGAGGACCAGCCCAAGGTCCGGCTACACGCAGACTCAGATGAAATCAAAGACGCCCTCTCCAGTTTCCTCACGGCCTCAAAGATCGCCGAACTCATCCACCGGGAGCAACTCACCCTCCGAACACTCACGGAGCCAGTTCAGAATACCATCTTCACAACCGAGTCTGAGACTGTAGTTCCTGTGATGGACAACCACAGTATTTCGAGCTCGGACCCCGAGCTGGTCTCATCAGTCTACGGTGAGTTCGACTCCAGATTCGAGGCTGCCGAGCAGTATCACCTCCGGACACCTGCCCTCTCAGTAGTGAAACAGACGCTCCGAGAAGAGATCGGCGACGATATCGCAGCCGACCTCGACGAAGTCCTCGCACACGCTGAAGAGATTTCCAACAGCAACGAATACCTCAGTATCGTCGAGATCATGCTCATCCTCGCAGCCCGCAACGAGATCCTCCTCTACGACATCTCGAAATGGGGAGAGGATACGGGCATCGCTTCGAAAGCGACCTTCTCACGGGCCAAATCAGCACTCGAAGATGCTGGCCTCATCGAGACTGAAAAAGTCCCACTAGATATCGGTCGCCCCCGACTTCGCCTTATCGCAACTGACGAACTCGCGACAGCAGACCTGAAGACACTCTCTACCGAGATCCAGTCTTCGCTGTAGCATTCGCCCCACGATAGCCCGACTATGGAGACGGGTATACGGTACTTCTTCGACTCAAGTGTGAGATGTAGCAGTCAAAATCACTGTATAGAGGGTGTGAAACGTATTCTATAACACGCAGTCACCAGATCAATAGTATTTCAAAACTCGAATACGAAAATTGCGACATGTACGATCTCACTGGCTTTCAGCGCGATCTGCTGTACGTCGTTGCCGGCCTAGATGACCCCCACGGACTCGCGATCAAAGACGAGCTCGAGGACTACTATGAAAAGGAGATCCATCATGGGCGGCTCTATCCAAATCTCGATACGCTCGTTGAGAAGGGACTCATCGAAAAAAGTCAGCGCGACCGCCGGACCAACGAGTACAGCACTACTCGCCGGGGCACAAGAGAGATCGAAGCGCGGACTGAATGGGAAGCCGAGTATATTGACCACGACGGGTGATCGAACTACTGTTCGAGGACTGTATTTCACGTCCCTGGCTCTGTTGAGATCTTCAGCAGGAGATATGTTCCAGGCCGATCACGGTCAATACAGAGAATTCACCGACCGGCTGTTTCAGGGGCTGTGTTGGATCGCTGTAAGGCGGAGAGATTCACTGTTTGACGAAGCGTTTGATGTTATAGACGACACACATCAGCGCGATTTCGCGGAACTCACGGAACCATGACCGCGCTCGCACGGCGAAGCCGAGCGAGCGCTTCACAGCCGAGTTCACGGTTTCGGTCATAGAGCGTTGATTGTAGCGATCATCGTCGATTCTGGCGTTGTGTGCGTGGTCGTACGGTGCGGAGATGCGGTGCTTGATCAGCGGTCTGATCCCGAGATCGCGTAATCCTTCGCGGAGCGATTGCTTGTCATAGCCTTTATCGGCCGCGAGAGACCGCAGATCGCCCGCGTTCCGGCGGGCGATCTGCTCTGCGAGGTCCGCGTCACTTCCTTCCCGATTCGTTGAGCAGTGAACGTCAAGGACAGCTTGCGACGCTGTATCGACGAGTTTCGTGACCTTCAACTTCTGAACGCGGTAGCTGATTCGCTGGCAGTAGTGGCGGCTCGCTGGTGAGCGGTCGTAGAATGTGGCGTCGATCGCGGCGTGTTCAGAGAGATCGTGCAGCTGCGCCGACTGGCGCAGCAGCACTCGACAGACGCTCATGCTGATCCGGTCGAACGCCTTACACAACGTGGACGGCGCAGGGAGATCGGCCGCGTTGAGGCCGATCTCCCCGATTATTTGTGGCATCTCTTTGAGCAGGTCGATCGTCATGCGGTACGACGAATCGAGGTAAATCCGCAGACAGTGAATGGAAACGAGTGCGTAGTCGGCGAATCCGCCGCCACCGTCCGGGGCGGCGGATTCGCCTCCATCGCCAGTAACTCTTTGAGCAACCGGCACAACTTCCCCGATGAAGCGGGAGATTTGCGTCATGGTCAACGGAACTCTCTCGCTTCAACTCCTTTGATTTAGCGGCCTACCTCGCCTCCGTATGGCGATTCAATACAGCCGGTTGAAGCTACCGCAGTCTCGGTCTTTGGCTCGCCGCCGACCGGTTTCAGACGAACCCTTGTGCGGTTGAAGCTGGACTGACCGCGTCTCGGCGGAACTCCTCGGGACGGTCTCAGACGAACGCTCGTGCGGTTGAAGTATGGTGCTGGTCATGGGTGCGATAGCGCTTGTGGTGTTTCAGATGAACTCCTCGTGGGGTTGAAGCACGATCACGAACTCGATGGCGACCCCGTTCCGGCGTTTCAGACGAACCCCTGTGAGGTACACTTCATTCAAATCTACCGAAGGACTGCCTCCCATATTAGATCGAGATCTGAACAGTTGAAGTTGTGTTGTAAGAACAACAACGTAGCCCACCGACATAGTTCGAAAGGGTACCACAATAGTGAACCAACATATCACACCGATATCCAGTATCCAGAAATCTCTTCAAGACCTACGCGGGTATCGAATCAACGGTCGTATCGTCGAAAACTCCGGATAATAGTATAGAGGTACATCGTACCACAAGCATTATCACGAGTCCACTTCGTATGTAGCAGCATGGAAGAAGACCCCTTGGAGCGTATGCGTGAGCTCCGTAAAAAAAACAAGGAGATTTACGCCGAAATGGGGAAAGTCGGTTCGGGACACGCTACTGCGGAGGATTAAATCAGCTACCGCTATCGTTCGACGCGTCTTTTTCAATTCCGTTTAATACCTCTCGTGCTGTTTCCAGTACTTGATCTAATGTTTCTGTAGGCGGATCGTGTGGTCGGCGCTCTTCTAATCCCGGACAGAGTGTGTGAGTAAAGTATCGGTGCCAGACGCTGAACAGTTCATCTTTTGCCCACAACGTGTTGTATCGAACGTCAGATTGGAACGTTCGAGTATATTTTGAATGAAGAACAAAACGAGGAATAGACGGGGTGATAATTCGATCACTCGGACCGTCAGACTGTTCAACAAGATATTCAAGCGAGTTTGTCGCAGTTCGGTGGTTTGCGTCGGGAAAAAGGTGGAGCCCGACAATTGCTCGAATCCAGTGAGCGCATGCTTCGGGAAGCGGTGCGGTGGTGGGAAACTCCCGGATCAAGCGGCGGATATCTGAGTCTATGACATTAGAAATTCGCTGTTTTGTCAGCCCCGGTTCGTTTTCTCGTACCTCTCCGTAGGTAGAGCCTGGTTCCTCGTAGAACTCTTTGTTGAGCTGTTTGATTACCTGAGCGTTGACGGAGCCGAAGTCACGAAGCCGCCAGTCGTCTGCTTGGAATGCGTCGGGAGATATCCCCTCAACATCAAGAATATCGTTCTCTATGTGTTTCTCAGGCGGATCTCGGAGAAGTCTTGAGCCATAGGAGTTCTCCTGATAGGTTTCCAGCCCTATTTGAGTGACAGCACCGATACGTTCGAGATCACGGAGTTGTAGACGAAGTACGTTCTCCCGAAAGCGATCCTGTGCCAGCCGGTGTGGAGTGACGTGGGTTTTGTCTTGGAGGGCTTCGAGGATGTCTAGATCAGAGAGGTACATTGGGGCGCTCGGATTGATGAAATCCCGGTACGAGTGTGTTCCAGTGATTTCATCCGGCATATCAGAACCCCGCCCACTTCTCGGGATGCGTAGCGTAGCTCGGTCGAAGCGCCGGAAGCGGCCGAACGAGATCGGCGTTTACGTGCCCGTCGAGATACCCGGCACCCCACGTCGTGATCGACCAGTGATTGTCGAGCTCACCGCGATCGTGGGAGGTGATCCAACCAGCGTTCGCGAGGACCCGGAGCCGAGTGCGAATGAGTCGCTGCTGGAGATGGAGGTCGTGAGCGATCTCCCACCACGACGACGCCCCCTCACGGTCAAGATACTCAAGGATGCGATCGTCCTCGCTGACTATCCAGTTCACGGATTTTTTCATATTACACCTGTGCGCTTTCGTCGCCGTTCGAGGACTGATCGTTAAGCTGTTCAGCATTGAGTTCCCCATCGAGATAGCGTTCGCCCTCGGCGGTGATCGAGTATACTCCGTTACCAAGCTCCGTAACAAGCCCGTGGTCCTTCATCCGGTTCAGACGCTTGGAAACTCCCGATTTACCGATATGGATGTACTGGTGATCGGAAAGGGGTGTAGGAGACGTAGGACCTTCATCACGGATGATCTCAAGAATTCGGTCATCCCAGATGGTCATCCAGTCAGCGCTCTTCCTCATAGACACAAGGTTTCTTTGAGGAAACTTTGTTCCACCCAAAAGCAACGGTCGGACATGTTGGGGCTGAATAGAAACGTCGTTAACTTTAAGATACAACGTTTCTTATCGTGAACCACGGAGCCCGAGTGACGAACCCTCGGCTCGCGATGAAATGTAGGAATCCCGACTGCGGTGCTGAGACACCCAGCCGGGTCGGGTTCTGTGTCGTGACACAGAACCATGCTGACGATGGCAACTGCGGGGCTTAAGCCCTGCGCGACGACCGGAGAATCGAGCGAAACCGACGGCGGCTGCGCGTGCTGTCCAGCGCCGGCTGACGGCTTCGACGCCAAGCGTGGCGTACCCGTCTGCTACGCCTGTGCGGAGGTCGACACATGAGCGCAAAGTGCGCCCCGAACCGTGACGCGCTCGCCGACCTCACCGCCTTCCAGCGCGATCTCCTCTGGGCGCTCTCCCACGAGAACGCTCGGAAAGGGACGGCCCTGAAGACGGACCTTGCCGACTACTACGGCGAAGATATCAACCACAGCCGCCTCTACCAGAACCTCGACACGCTCGTCGAGTGCGACCTCGTCGCCAAGCAGGCACGCGATCGCCGCACCAACGAGTACAGCCTCACCGAGACGGCCCGCCGCGCCCTCGAAGCGCGCCGCGCGTGGCAGGCGGAGGGTGATGCCGCGTGAATCACACCCAGCCACCGCATCTCCGCTTCGACGCCCGCGAGACCCTTGCCGGCGAACTCGGTGAGATCACCGTTCAACAAGCGGTCGAGGGCCGCGTATGATGAAGAAGCTCTGGCGGTGCCGCCAGTGTGACCGACTCGTCAACCGATTCGTCAACGGGTGGGTCTGCCCGCGGTGTGGGTGGTACTGCGGCCAATCGATCGCGAGCGTGAATCGGGGGCCATGAGTCGAGACAACCAGCAGCCCGCCGACGCACCACCAAGTCCTCTCACGGACGACACCATCGCACGCCTCGATCAGCTGTCGCTTGCGTCCACGTCGGGGGCGTGTCAACACTGCGGGCGCTCGTTCACCGAGGGTGACGACGTCGTGGTGTACCTCTCCAAGCCGGCCGAGAAGCGAATCCACGAAGTTGGCCACTGCGTGTGCGCGCACCGCGAACACCGCCAGCAGGAGGTGTTCACGCTCGGCGTCCACGAACTGCTGGTCGCCGGACGTATCGGACTCGCCTCAGACGCTGCGACCCAATCCACATGGCCGATTCTCGTCGAGCCGGTCCCACTCGGTGTGAGCGCGCCAGCGACGACGACGATCCGCTGGCTGCCGCCCGAGACACCACTCGCCGAGGAGGTCACGCCGACAGCGACCCACCGGCAGCGACGGCGTGAGGCCCGGGCGCAGGTGACGGTTGGTTCCCCACTAACGACGGAGGGGGATGACTAATGCGGTCACCATCCCGCACCGAGGCCGCTCAACAACGACGGCCCAAGCACCACCGAACGCGTCCGTCCACCCGACCACCAACGACTGACCCGGACACCACCCTCGCGACGATCGCACACCTTCGGCGAGCGCTCACCGCGAGTACCGCCAGTGACGCGGCCGGCGTGACGGCGGCGCTGTTCCGAGCGACGCGGACTGTCGACGAGACACACCATCCAGACATCGCGGCCGCAGTCCGGATTGCCCGCAGTGTCGATCCTGTCTCGCGAACAGTCCGCCAGTACATCCGAGAGCTGCTCCGGCGGCTCGTCGCGATGGTCAACTGCTGGGAGCTACCTGAGTAATGGGGGCCGACAAGCAGGCCCGCCGCGGGCACGCACAGCCCGCCGGTCAGGGCCACGAGCGTGGCGTCCATCTTGTGGGCCCAACCACACAGTATGACGCCGCCGGCAGCCACTGTGGCAGCGTCTCGCCGCGGCTGACCGAGTGGATACCCGAACTCCTCGACCAGCTTCGTGAGGCGACCACAGAAACAGTCCGGACCCAGACACCCCACGCCGACCCGTGCCGGGCGAGTTCGGCACTCCTCGATACCACCCTTCCGGAGTGGAACTCCCTCGAGAACACGTGGGACGATGCGACCGCCGAGGCCGTCGCCTACACGCAAGCGATTACCGAGTTGGCGCTCGTCGACGGCGATACCGAGTCGTCATATCACACGCAACGCCACGACGAATTACGCGACACCGTTCAGACAGTCGGCACCGGCCGCGGCGCGGTCAACGCCGGGCTTGGCGCACTCGCAAAGGGACCAGTCGCGCTCCACCGCGAGTTCGACGCGACTCCTCGAGCGATTACCCTCGCACTCGATGGCCCAGCCTGGACCGGTCTCACCGACCGCCGAACTGGCGTCCGCGCGCTCGCGGCCATCGCCGTGCTCGCAGCCGGGTTCGACGTCCGCGTTGTCGTCTCCCCGGCGCTCAAACGCCACCTCACCCAGCGGTACCCACAGTGGTGTGAAATCCACCTCGATCTTACGCAGAGTCGGGATCGGTCCCACCCGCATCCCCACCGCGTTCAGTCCCACCAGCCGACCACCGACGAGCGCCACCCCGCCTGGCAAGCGCTCGATGGGCTCGAACACACACCGGGGAAACGACGCCTCCTCACCAATCTCGACGCTACCACTGGGCGAACCTACCAGGATCTCGAACACGATCATGCGATCGACATTGAGGCAGGGACGGTCAGCCGGTACGTCCTTGATCTCGAGACGCGTGGGCTCGTCGACGTCGACCGTCGAGGCACCCACCACAGCGTCACCCTCTCTGAACGCGGTCAGACGGCCGTGGCTGTGTATCTCGACGCTGCCGGCGACCTCGTCCATCCCGAACAACGCCGACTGACTGACGATCTTACTGCGACCACTCACGATGCCACAAGTACAGTGTCGCCCCGCCGGGGGGACCACACAGCCACCACCCCACCCTCACTCGAGGAGTGGCTGGCGGCGACGGGTGACCCCGACGCCGACGGGGAGTTCATCCAGTGGCTCAGGGGGCCCGACACCGTCGATGAAACCCACCTCCACCAGCGATTTCGGACCCCCGCCAAGGATGATTGCGTCACGCTCGTCGATGACACCCCAACCCCGTTCGATGACGGCCGGGTTGGGTATCTGAGCCACACCCCCGGCGAGGCGCAGGTCGTCCTCCAGTGGGGTGGGCCCTTGGCCACCCTAGGACGTCTCGCGGCTGTCTTACTCAGCGATAAGGCGCTCTCGAAGGTCCTGACGCCGTCGCGGTTCGGCCGCGCATTCGAGGCAATCCATCGCGGTGATCTCGAACAAGACGCCCCACGAGTGCTGTGTCGTGGTCACCAGGTTGGCTGGTACAGCGAGGACGAGCACACGTATGCGGCGTGGCGAGACCGCATCACGACTGTTCGTGATACACTGCTCGCTAAGATCGGCGAACACACGAGCAGTACCAATAGTGCCGCCCGAAGCGAACTCTTCGAAGCCCTCCACGGGTTGGTCGCCTCGGCCACTCATCTGTATCACGCAATCGGCGTCGATCTAACGACCACAGTGAGGTTCCCGGACACCGAAGCGCTCGCGCGAAACTCGACGCAACGCCGACAGCTCTGTACGTTCCTCGCGAAGACGGTGCCCAAACAATCGGTGTATGGTGTTCACTCAGGCTACCGCATGTTGTTCGAAGAGCGTCCGCCCAAACTGCGACGGCGACTTCCCTACGACGTCGAGCCCGACGCGACGATGGATCTGACGATGTCGTGGGTGCTTGCGGGCCCGACGATCACCGATCTCCGCGATGCGATCCACGAGGCGCTCACCACAGAACTCACCGCCGTCCGAGAGGCGATCGCAGCGGGCACCGAAACCGCCCCCACGCTCTCGATCCCGGTCGTCGACGGGACGACCTACCCCGCCATCCGGCGGGTGATCGACGAGATTGCGATGACCCACGACGCCCAGTGGACACCCCACGAGCGACAGCGGCTCGTGCGGCGCTGTCTGCGCTCGTTCGGCCCGGCGGACACCACTCGCCGTGCGTGTCCGTACGACGTCGTGGTGAGCCTGCTGCGTGCGCTGAACGAGTCTCACGCTCCGACCGTGGCTGCGGTTGAACGCGCGGCGGCGACGCTCTCTGTCGCGCGGTTCCGCCCCGATCTCGTGCCAACGGCGACCGCACTGTATGCGGCCCTGCTTCGAGCCGACGAGCCGCTTGGGCGCTCAGCGTTACTCGAGCGGGCCGACATTGCGGCTAGTAGCTATGATCGCCGGATTGGCACTGTCCAAGCACTTGACCGGGTACAGGCCGTCTACGTGGATGGCCACCGACGCTGGGTCACCACCGACGAGCCCAGTCACCCGTCACCGCAGCCGTCGCCGTACCTTAATCTGCCTCATTTTTGGCTCCCGCTGTTGACGCATCGCTCCCGAACACATGCAGTCCGTCTCGCCCCCACCCTGTGGACTCCACTCGGAGTCGACTGGCGACACCCACATCGAATCCCCATGTGGGATCAACACGCCCCGACTGGCACTGCCGTTGACACCGCCCTTCCGGTGAAACACTGGGGACAACACCGCGAAGACTGTACCGCAACCACTGACGCACAAACTCGCCACAGTCACCACCCAGCCGCAGCGTTTGAAACCACCACCCATGAACCACGCATGACACCACAATACTACGCACCAACCGCATCGCTTCTTGACCAGTTCCGTCCCCTCTTACCACGGGGTGTGTCCCAATGAAACACGCAGGAAGCGATCGTCCAACCGCCGCCATCTGCGAGCGCCAGCTCACCGAAGAGGGGACACACATCCGCGTCGCCCGCTGTAAAGAGGCCGCATCCCAACTCACGTGTAGCGTCGAACAGCAGAATCAGCGCCTGTATCTCACCGTGTCCACTAACGATGCGTAACGGCACAAGTACGCGACCGAAAGTTGTTCGAGTAATCGACAAGTACGACCTCGACGACATTGGCGACGAAATGGTTACGGAATGGACAAAGCCCGAGAGTACCCGACGCTCTTGTCGTGAACTCGCGGAATTCTTCAACATCCGTGTGCTCGATGCAGCACTCCGCGAAGCGGGTATCATCTGGGAGAGATCACTTGTGGAGGAGTGTGCCGCGATCATCAAAGACGATACTAAATCGATGACAGGATATGATCTCAATCGCAGGGGAGTAGACACCGACGAAGTCGGCGGGGACATGGTGTCTTATCAATCCATATACACGTATCTGACAGAGTATCGTGATATTACGTATGAGCGTGAGGTCGATGATATCCGCTCACGAGTTGCGAGTTTACAACAGATCGAGACAAAGGCAGAAACGATTGCTACTGGGATTATCTCACACTCTGTGACACACGATCAGGTACACGGAGTGGAGCCTGAAGTAGAGGTCACGATGGATTGTATCTGTGAAACATGCGGGAGCAACACCGAGATGTCGGTGTATCTGCGAAACGGCGGCTGTCCTGCCTGTAGCCGGTCAAAATAAGCTGTCGACCGGCTGTTTCGGCGGCAGATGGGTTGTAACAGGATCCACTGAAAAGTGCTGATTCGCTGAGTCAGCGAATGCGGGTAAACGCCTTATTATCCAGCCATCTACGTAGATATATGTCTGACAACCAGTCGCTTAGGGCGCGTCTCAAAGAGGATCTGACAAGCAATCTCTCGGTCAGTGTTGTTTCTGTGATCCTTGCTGTCGTAGCCTTGTTTGTGTTCGCTCAGATAGGCGATCCAACTACGGGAGGATTACTTCTTGCACTCAATATCGGGGTGTTCATTCCTTACGCATACGAGCGTTACTGGCCTGTCGCGTATTCAAGAAGCGCAGCAGCTGTGTGGACTATCTCAGCTGCGCTGATCACGACAGGTTTGTTCATCGGTACATATCAACTCGCTTTCAGTGTGGTTCCCGGCGAGTACACCGGTGGAATTGCGTTTGTCCTAACCGTGCTAATTCAGTATGGGATCGCAGCGTTGTTCATGCGAGTCCGACAGCACACGTAAGTGAAAGATAGTAACTAATGGATGAATTGTGTCAGGGGAACAGAATGAGTTTTCACACAGCAGCCAATTGGCCGTCTCAACACAAGGAAACTTGCGTCATCACAGCCAAGGAGAGTACAGGCGTGACCGATGAAGCGGACGTAGATGAAATACTCGATCTCCTTGACGATCAGTACGCGCAAGTAATCCTCCAACAGACACGGAACAATGTAATGTCAGCCAAAGAGATTAGCGAAACATGTGATATCTCAATTTCCACGGTCTACCGGCGGACAGAACGACTGATCGAATGCGGACTTCTCGCTGAACGACGCGTCGCACAACCCGATGGAACTCACTATAGTCTGTACGAAGCACGGTTGGATGAACTTACCGTCCGTCTCACTGACGATGGATTTGAGATAACGGTCTCAGAGAAGGCGACTGGTGATCTCGCTGACCGCTTTACTGATATGTGGGAGGGGTTATGATGTCCGTGGTCCAAGCGGCCGATACACAACTGTCGTCCGATTATTTGTTACTGCTATCTGTATCGCTTATCGCCCTCGGATTAGCGCTGTTCATTGTGTTCCACGCCTATAGGGGATATCAGCGGAACAGCAGTATCCGGATGCTGTACCTAGCCTGTGGTCTCGGTCTCATCACTGCCGTCCCTATGACGCTCTCAATCGGGGTTAACTCACTTGGGCAGATGATTGAGCTTGCTCCTCGCGTGTATACATTTTATCTTCCATTAGTGATACGAGTGAGCGAAATAACTGGGATTTGTACTCTGCTCTACTCCTTGCTTATCACGCCTAGCAAATCTCAGTGAGTGTTCAGTTCGCAGCCATCACCGAACAGCTGTTTCGAGAGGCGATATGTCTGAAGAAGAGGACTTCAACCGAGCCATGCTGGGGAAAGGTCCCTGAAGATGGAAATTGAGCAGAATACAGAGTTGTATCTGTTCGCTATTTTGATGGATACGCACGGGCGTCGGGCTATCAATCGAGTATTCGATGACACAGAAGAGACGACTGGGAAGGCGGTTGCTCCCACGTTTTTGTCATATGTACTCACTCGGCTCTGTTGAAATCCTCAGCAAGTGATATATTCTGATCCAATCACAGTCAGTACAGATAACATACTTACTACGGCCGAATGTAGTCGGATATGTGCAACGCCGCCACGCCCTCCTCACCGCGACCGCCGTGCTGTCCGGTTTCTCCGGCTGTATCGCCCCGTTCACGTCCAGCGGATCCCTTAGTGAGGTGAGCGTCGAACTTCGGAATGCGGATGACGGAGCGCGGACGTTCCACCTCGCGCTCGAAACCGAAGCCGGCATGCTGGACTGGGACTCACACCGTGTCGACGCGGGCGTCGACGAGCTAGTGACGATGGCTCCGGACGAAGACGTCTCCCCAGTCGCGTTACACGGAGTCGTCGAGGATTTCGCAGGGAGTGTCGATGTCTTAGGCGTTGATGACCTCGACGAGAACTACTGTCTCCAATTCCATTTCTGGTATTCGCATCCAAGCGACGAGCGACCGCAGTTGGCGCAGGTCGCCGACATCGAATGCTAACCGTGAACGTATTCTGCCGATAGATTCGCATTCTTCAACGACCAGCTTTTTCATCCCAGTTTGTATCAGAAGAAGAGGATTTCAACAGAGCCACTCACTCCATTCCGGTCCTCTACGGCGACTGCGCACGGGCACGCGTTAGCTGAATGCAGGCGCTAAGCCCCGGTCCTCAACGAGCAACGCAGGGCGTAGCCCGAGTAGCGCAGTAGGGCGGGGATACAGCGCCGTCATCATCTGTTCGTACACTGTTCTGTTGCAGGCCCACAGGCCCACGTCTACCGAAGCTGTTATGCGTGTAGCGTGCAAAATGTGCATTACGGTGAAACGGAAGACAATCACCATTCGGGAGGACCAAGACGAGTGGATTGAGGACCAACACCTCAACCTCTCATCATTCGTCCGAGAGCAGTTGGACGAACTCATCGAGGAACGCAAGTAGCGCCATGTACTACGCCTACAAGTATCGTCTCAAGCCGTCCGACGCCCACCGCAAGGAGTTGGACCGCCACCGCGATATTTGTCGGCAACTGTACAACCACACGCGCTACCGCCTCAACGAGTACCAAGACGCCCACGGCGAACTGCCGTCCATGACCACGCTTCGGTCGGAACTCCCCGACCTCAAGAAGTGGTGGGACGACCTCTCGGACGTGTACTCAAAGGTTCTCCAAACCGTCGTTGAACGGCTGTTCGACAACCTCAAAGGCCTCTCCAAGCTCAAGGAGAACGGCTACGGCGTCGGTCAGCTCACGTGGAAGCCACCACGGGAATTCCGCAGTTTCACGTACAGTCAGTCTGGCTTCAAGCTCGACAAGAAGGGCGGTCAGACCGTGCTGTCACTCTCGAAGCTCGCGGATATCCCGATTCGACTCCACCGACCTATCCCCGACGACGCGA
>NZ_QPLS01000007.1:0-140701 GCF_003665955.1 Halorubrum sp. Atlit-28R | reverse complement strand
GACAGCTCCAAGCAGCTCTCAGCAACCGCTTTTTCGACTCACTCGACGAACTTACAACAGCGATCGACAGTGCTCTTGATCAACTCTCGATTCCAAAAGTGAGTAATTATTTCTAGCAACTACTATAACTCTGGGTAGCGTTCAGCAGTCTCCTGTGCCGCTTCTTCGATTTTCTCATCTAAGAATGTAAGTTCCGAGTACTTGGTGCGAGCAGCGGTAGTCACCTTCGACGTCGCGTAGGATGCGACCTCAGATGCGAGAGTTGAAGCAGCAAACGTGGTGAGTGGGTCAGGCATATCCGGAGGATTCTGTAGCATGGAACAAGAACCTTGGCTGATTGATACTCCTATAGAGGCGCCTGGCGGTCGAAACGTGAGTCTCAAGTCATACAAGTTCTTGACCGGCCACTTTTATGGCAAATCTGCTATTCTGTAAGAACAGGATGGCTTCGGAACGTTTACGAGAGAATCTCATCTTCCTTTCGTCTCTGGGACGCTATAATACTGAACGACGTCCTGTCATTCGCCAGTATCTTGATCAGCTACTACGTAGCGAACAACTCGGCCAAAAGGAAGTCGATGTCAGCGATGTGAGGGCGTTTGGCGATCAGAGGAAATCTATTTCAGGGGGAAGAAACACGGATTTTAATGAGATTTTTCAGGAAATACTACTCACACTACCAGAAGACATTAATCCCCAAGATTTCCAAGAGTATCTACTGTTCCGATACAGCCATTTAAATGAACCTCTGGAGGAATTGGGCTACTTCACTATTTATGACCTGTTGTCATTTGAAGCGCTGCTTCGTGACGCGGTCTTGGAAGATACTGGGTTGATTCTGTCCGACTTGCATCGCTTCGAATCGAGGGAGGAGTACACTGACTTCTCGGACATTCACGAACCAAACAATCAATTCGAACAGCAATGGCAGAAGAGGATTGTACTTGACGTACAGGCAGTTCTGCGCGAGTTCGTAGAGGGGACCCTTCCAGATGACCCGACATTCGACCCTGACCTACATGAAGAGCGAATTGAGACCGGAAGGGAGATTCTGGAATTCCTCTCATATTCGGGAGACAGAACCACTACAATGGATTTTCTCTCAAATCCCCTGTTCCAATTAGGCGGTGATAGGTCAGAGATAGCTGTTCCGTTTCCTGAAGTGCTACTGACGACCGCTCAGTATCGAATTGAGGAATACGTTAGTCGGTTCGAAAGTGTTCAAAAGGTCGAAAACCACCGAAAGGGAGACGTTGTCGAGGAATTAGCACAGAGTCTTTTAATACGGGTACCCAACCGAAATTTTGTCAAGGGATTCCAGTTTGTCCACGATCCCAATCCCGGCGAAGCCGATGGAATCCTGTTTTTCGACAGTTCTTACTGGGTAATTGAGATCAAATCACACCCCATTTTCCGAAAGATTCCAAATCAGATCGAGCTCGTCAAAAGACGGTTTACGGACAAAGTCATACAGGCGGTAGAGCAGATAGGAACAGCCCAAGACTATCTTGAGAGTTTAGACGACGAATTTGGTCTAATGTACAACCTCACTGGCAACAAGAACTGGGCCAGTATGGAAGCGGGCGGAATAATCGTCCTTGATGGGTTCATACCCACACTGTTTTCTGGAAACGAGCGGGTGGACCAAGAGCTAGGTGTCGGTCAAGTTCACCAGCATCTCGCTAATGATGACCGTGTTGTCATCCTCACACTCTATGACCTGTATCAACTCCTCCAGGAGGAAGAAATGGAGAATATTGACGAGTTCTTGCTTTGGCGGACGGGATACGACAAGAGTTTCCCGATATGGGGTTACAGTGAACGCGAATACTGGGCCTTCTACTTTGACAATTATCGTGATAACGGAGAATGGGAAGAGGCACTCGAAACGGCCGTTGAGAAAGATATCGTGACCATATACATCAGCGAACGATTTAATGACAAGTCCCACCTCCAAAACTTAGCTGAGAACCGATAGACCAGAGTGTGCCGTCTGCGCAACAATATAGACTAAGACACCCCCGCGACCTCCATCTCTCAACCCAATTAACATAAATCCGACAATTATTTGCCGATGTTCTCAAGGCAGTTTGAGTACCTCAGACATTGACTGATTATCGAGGTGCGTTGCTGAATAGAATCGGCGTGTTTTCAACTACTGATATTGAACCGTTTTCGGGCGTTCCTCACAGCAAGAGACGGATCGGTGGTTCCACCTTGTTGGATTCATCCCCGCCATGAAGCTGTAGATATTCTCCTTGTTCTGAGAACAAACGGTTTCTGTTAAATAGTTCCTGCCAGATATATTGAAAAGGAAATGACGGCGCTTGATATCGTTGCGGAGACATCCTCAGTGACGTTTTTTGCTGTGGGTGTTGCGCTCGCCTTTGGACTTCTACTCGCCTACGCAGCAAATTCGTTTGACTATTAATACATTGTCACATAACAACAGAAACGTTGCTGGTTTCTACCGAGACTCAACAACGTCAATCCAGATATGAAGATCCCGATACGCATTCTCTTCTGCGGGCGATTCCGGTGCGGTCCCTTTGTACAGTAAATACTTGACACGGAGATCCTCTCCCGACTGCGTTGGACGTAATGTGTGTGGTTCGTGATGTGTACTGTTATGATCTACTGTAGTTTGGAATCGGTCAACCTCTTCACGGTCACGCACAACGGTGGTATTCTCGTCTTGTTCGACCGTTTGGAGTTGGACAACGACTGTGTACGTCGTTGTCTCATATTCGTTGTTACCGATTCCAACAATCAACTCGCTTTGCTCACCAACTGCGAGTTCATTCGGATAGCCGTCCGCGACTAACTCACCATCCTCAGATTCACTCAGCAGATAAAATTCAGAGAACTGTTCACCCTGTGGCGGGACAGCAACCGCGTACCCAACACTGCCAACAGCAAGCAACACTGAGACCACAAGTGCGATATTAAGCGCCGCATCTACGCGGCTATCTGGATTAAACAGTTCGGCCTTCCCGGCTCCGATCCACGATCGATACGGCACCTGAAACTGCTCTTCAGCAGGCAATTTGTGGCGTTGTCGTGCTGCGACACCCACACAGACAAATGTGAACACGGTGACTGACAGGGCAATCGGTGCCAGTCGAATCCCCCATGGTGTAAAATTCAGGACTAACCCGATGAGGGGTACAATGGCAATCGATAACCCAAACGACAGCGCGACTCGTTCGATTCCATCTATTCCCTCCTGCTGGTGTGCGTGTTCGCTGGGAGTGGCGGCCTGTGAATCGTCTACCTCTGCTGCGTCAGTGCCCGGAACTGGGCTCGGTTCTGTCCCAGTTTCAGTTCCAACTTCCGTCTGTGTCTGCTTGTCGTCTTCTGTAGCTGTTTGACCCTTTTCAGGAAACAACGCCGCAATCAGCGCGTAGCCGGGGAGAAACAAGACAAAGCCTAGGCCAAAAATAACTCGCAGCGGCGTCTCATTTATCACTGGAAGAAAGACACTCCCCAATGTGAGCAGCGTGAGCACAACGACCGCTGCTAAGTCGGCAGGCAGCCGCCGGATTGGTCGCGGAAGAAGCAACCATGCCGTCTGCCGATCACTCATAGGTTGAAATCGGATACCGTAGACAAAAGCCACACGGTGTGAATCTGTACTGATTTTGTGATCATAGTAACTATATTCTATTAGCATATACTCTCAACCAAGATGCGCACACGGCTTGTCCACCCGACAGACTTCCAAATTCTTGAAGCGCTTTCAGACGGCCGACGGGATACAGCAGTTAATCTTGCGATGATTCTTGACAAGAATAGAGACTACATCAATACACGCTTGCCTGCCCTTGCTGACGAAGGACTAATTCAACGGATCGGCCCCGCTGACTCTTCTGGGTTGTATCAGATTACACCGCGAGGTGTTGTCGCTTCTCAAAATCAAACGTTGTACAAAACCGATCGAGAAAAATTTGAAATGGCGCTTGCTGAACAAGAACCGCTAGTTACAATCACTGATCCTACTGTTCATCAAATCTCCGCGTCGGAACAGTGAGCTATTATCTCGATATGTTGGATACTCCGATTTAATTTACGGAGAATCGAGGAGAAAGCCTCCTGCAATGCTCCACTTCACCCTTTGAGAATAAAGAACGACTCTCGGGCCCACAATTGTACTCGTACAACCAGAAAAGTATTCGCTACGTGACAGACCCGGTGCCCCTACGTCGATAGAATCTAACCAACAAACATTAGTTAATTCACTAAACAACTATATTTGGTCGTCCTTTTCCCCCACTCTAAGAGGGACGATCGACAGACAGCGCAGGAGCTCCCTCCGCGCGCTGTTTGTGCTGTCCCGGATCCGCATCGCTCAGTCACAAGCAGGAGGTTTCGCTGTTTACATGACTACATCTGACATCACGGCATCAACAATTGATCCGACGGCACCCTCCACTCAACGCGTATGCGAGTGTGTGACGCGATGCGCTGTGCTACAGAGATCCAGCTTGGATTGGCAACTTAGCTCGGGGAAGATTTCAACTGAAGCGGTAGCGCGGAGTCCCCTTCCTCAAGGAGCGACCGAAGGGAGCGAGTAGGGAGGGGAGGAGCGCGTTCGTATCTGTCACAAACACCAGTCTGTAAATAGCCACTTATACACGTTGAATACGTGGCAGACGACTACGTGCGTCGGGCGGCAATCACCCGCCTCTCGGTAGATGGCGAGCAACGCGAGTTGCTTGAGGAAACCATCTCCGAGTGGAAGCGTGGTTGCCAACTCGCCACGGACATGGCGTGGGGGAAGTGTAACGCCAAGAGCGACGTACAACCCCTCGCCTACGACGACGTGCGCGAGGAAACCGACCTCGGGAGTCAGCACGCGATCCTCGCCACCCACCAAGCCGCACAAGCTATCACCGGCTGTCTCGAACGCCGCTCGAACGGCAAGCAGGTCAGTAAACCCACGTTCACCGCACCCACGGTAACGTACGACACTCGAACGATGACGCTGTTCGATGACGATACAGTGTCGCTCTCCACGACGGAGAGTCGCGTCCGATGTGACCTTGCGCTCCCTGAAGCCGAGGATGGCTACCAACGGCAGTACCTCGACTCCGACCAATGGAGCGTCACGGAAAGCACACTCACCGCTCGTAACGGTGACTACTTTTTGCACATCGGCTTCCGCCGACCCAAGACCGAGACCGAGCGAGATACCGCCGAGGACGGAACGGTTCTCGGGGTCGACCTCGGTATTGAAAACCTCGCCGTCACTAGCACAGCACGATTCATCAATGGGCGCGAACTCTCACATACCCTCCGTGAGTTCGAGAAAGTCCGTGCAGGACTCCAACAGACAGGCACGCGAAGCGCCCACAGAACGCTCGAACAATCAAGTGGACGCGAACTACGATACGTTCGTGACGTGGTTCACCAAGCGTCGAACGCGATTGTGGATGGAGCACTTCGATACGAGTGCGACGTGATCGCGTTCGAGGACTTGACCGATATCCGCGAACGAACGGGTGCGTCGTGGGGGCACAAGTGGGCGTTCCGAACGCTGTACGAGCAAGTAGAGTATAAAGCCGAAGCGGAAGGTATCACGGTGAAGCAAGTGGGGTCGGCATACACATCGCAACGGTGCGCCGAGTGTGGATTCACAGCCGAGGAGAATCGTGCGACTCGTAACGACTTCCGGTGCGTGAAGTGTGAGTCGGAAGCGAACGCGGATTACAATGCGGCGAAGAACATCGGGATGCGGTATGTCCGTCGAGGCCAACAGTCGTCTCGGCGGACGGGCGACAGTCAACTCGCCCTGAAGTCTGGAACGGTGACACCGAGTGGCGGATTCGCTGCCCACCCGAAAGGGTTCGACGCCGAGTTCATGGACAAGCCCCACCCTCAAAACGCCGAGGGCGTTTAGGGTGGGGTAGTTGACATGATCGAACCTCCGTCGACGGTGAGCGAGACCGAGCGGACGCACTCTCGATCGTGGCATTCCCAGCTCGTCCCGGTCCATTCGTCGACAGAGCGCCACCACCCGGAACCCTCCTGTCGCGGTTCGAATCGGTAGCGACGTCGCGTGGCGTCCTCGCATTCGATTTCGATTGTGAAACACGGATCCGACTGGATCTCTGTGGCTGCGGTGCCGCCGTCTGCGATCGCGAGTGTCGCTATCGATGCTGGCTCGACTGGGGTTGTTGTTTCGGTCATGGGCTCTTCGGGCGGGATTTTGTCCGGCCCTCACCCAATTCGGGGAATACAAACCGTTTCTGGAAGGTTCGACCCAACCTCACGGCGAGTGTTTCCTTCTGTGGTTGCTGTCGCCCCATTGGATACCGAATGGCACTCGTTGGTACGAAGTAGGGGGTTCAGTAGGGGGTCAAAGAAAACTCCAGCGAGGTGGTAGTAGGTGACTGATCAAAATCGCATGATAGAAGAGAGGTAGGGGATAACCAACCCGACTGATTAAAGAAGAATAAGAAGACTATGCTGGAGGCGGTGAAAACAGGTCAACACTCCTTCCGGCACGGAGGCCAGAAGAACTCCGTCAAAAGAGAATTGCGCAGGCAGAAGAGAAAGCCACGTTCATTCAGCAGGTTTCGAGGCGGAGCCTCCGGCCTCAAGGAGCGAGGGGTTCCGACGCTCAGTCGGAAGCGCGACGCGAGTAGGCCGGAGGGGAAGCCGACACGAGCTTTCACAGCCGTTATGTTATCCATATTTTACTGCCAGCTAGTGCCGTGCGTCCACAAGTGGCACGCAGTACGGGCCGCAGTAGCCCGGCCCTGAATGGTGGGTTTGTCGACCCCGAAGGGCGTCCGGTAGGCGGGGCGCACGAGACGCCCCGTCGCGCCAATTAAGGGCGAGAACCACATCAAAGCCCAACCCTCAACGAGTGAGCTGTAAGGCCGAGCGAAGTAGGGTGGGGTCGGTCACGAGGAATGGTCTGAGCGCTCGAATCACCATATATATTATATTTCTGGCTATCCTGCTCAGTTCAGAATATCACTTTCCAGAGAAAGATACAAATAATGATATATTTGGGTGCTATACCTGATCTGCTGAGCGGTGACTCGAACGCATTTCACTAGTGGGTTGTGACTCATCACACCTGTAGTTTCAGCAATTGGTTGTCAGATCAGCAGCGTGGCTGACTGAGTTTCAGTTGTGGTGGAGAGAAATTGGAGCGTCCACAGAGTATCTATCTAGACAGATCTGATTGATCATCGGCTCCGTCCTGTCCAGTGGAACCGTCATCTTAGCCGCCGTTGACAACATCTTCTTCTTATTCTTCTTTAATCAGTCGGTGATGTAACCCCCTACCTGCGTTACGTCATGCGTTTTTACTCTTCTATCTGCTACTGATCTGCCAGCATACGGTTAATCAAAATTTGACCCCCTAATCGATAGCAGGCTCGCCTATCGAGATCGATCATCAAATAGCGAGTAGAGGGTCGATCTGACCCCCTACAAACTGAATATCCAACAAGTATGCCGCCGACTCGCGCGAGTGGCCAGCGGCTCACGATCAACGTGCTATGAAAATCATGAGTGATATTTTGGCCCAACAGAATATATACGGCTGATTGCTCGCTTTGCGTATGCGATGATCGTAGGTAATAATCACAGCGAGTATGAACTACTCTCCACGGTCACATCGGCCACCGAATGTCGACGACAATTCGGTTAGAATATGTGTTTGATAACATACCTTTGGTTGTCTCACGTGGGGGCAGTCAGATCGAATCTCCACCGGGAGGATCAATGCTACTAGATTCTCGACATGCGTCGACTCCTCGCTCGCTTACCGAACTCACGCCACCACCGGATGAGTATTGGGCACGGATCGTTCCTCCTGGCGTTCAGGATTCGCGGGCCCGCGTGGGCGGGCCGGTCGTTGGAATGTTGACGCCGATCGTTGCTGAGATACTTGCGGATGATCTGGCGAGCGGTATCGAGATACTCTCGTATCCGGGAGTGGATCACCAAGAGTATCTGTTGCGGCCGTGGTCGCCGATTTCGTTTCCAGAAGACGAGGGGGAGCCGCCGACACCGGGGCGACCAGAAACGGTCGACAGCGAGATCGTGCGGTTTGCCATGGTGGTGAAACCGCTGCTTGTTCAGCGATTCGGCCTTGAGGTCGTTCACCAAGACTGGACGCCGCTTGGACAGACCCCGGTATTGACCGACCGGCTCATGAGTGTTGATGACCGCCGCATATCGCTGTCACCGTCCCGGACAGAGAGTTCCTTTGGCGCCTATCTTCACAGGCTTACAGACACGTCAATTCCGACCGTCGTGCGGATGCGGCTGCTACCGACAGATCGGGAGACGTACTTGCTCGAACAACAGATCGGGTACTTCGATTACCCACATCGATATCTCCTCCCGGCTGATAGTCTCTCCGTCCTTGGAGACACCCCGGAGACGGCGATCGCAGATGCGTATGCCGAGTCGGATCTCACGTCGCTGTTTCTGGTTCTTAACGACCTGCTCGACAAGCCGATGGGGTTGCCTGAGTCTGCGCGTGATGCGTACCGTGCTCGATTCATCGAAGACACGGCCGGGTCTGCTACAGAGACCGCTCTCGGGATCGACAGCTTCGAACAGGGGTATGAGTTTGATCGGCTTGTCGGCCGCTCAGAGCAGACAGATCCGCTTTCAGCCCTGTACTCTGCGCTCTCTGGAACGCCAACAGTCGAGATTACGCCTGACTCGCTGGCGCAGTATCTCGGCTACGTGCCAAACTACGGGCCGGATCAATGGACCGGACCGATGTGTACGGATCGCAGCCCGCCAACGCTTGAAACAGTCATCATCTCACAGGAGGCCAGCGGAACGCAACAGTCACTTACTCCGCCGACGCAGGATCCTCCACAACGCCGCCGAACCAACACCGATCAGGAGACACCGTCATTCACGACGCTCACACAAACCAGTCTTCAACGGCTCAAAGAGTACGGTGATACCGTCATCGAAGCGCACGACGACGCATGTGCTGATAATACGTTCGTGCGGACGACACCGACGGGTGACAGCGACTACGTCGTTGTCGGCACACGCGAAACGCTTGCGGCAGGCGATCTAATCGCGACGGTTGCGGCCGGCTCGGACAGCGCCGGCGCCTTGTTTATCACCGGTTCACAGGCGGATGCACGCTGGATGATTTCTCGTCTTCGGCATCCCGTTCGAACGGCCGGTGAGCAAACCCACCTATACACACGACGGGATCAGTACTGGCATTCTGACGAGTTGATCGCGCTCATCCCGCAGGGAGTCACATACAAGTGGCAGGTGTTTCCGGACGGAACACTCGAATTACTCGCTGATGAGACGGTGGCGGCAACTGGTGATGTGAACAGCGGTCTTCACAACATCACCGCAAACGTCCGCTGGGGGCGGCTGAGAGACACGGTGTTTGACGTATATCACGCAGATGGAACATCCTTGGCTACGAATCAGTCGTATGATGCCGTCTCCACCCGCTATCAACCGGTGACGGTTCCAGCTGTTCCCTCACGGGTTTCATATCTCAATCACGCAGCCGTGTTCGTTCTTGAGGAAGGCCAACTCGTCCATCAGCTCCCGCAGCTCCAAACCGGGGCACAGTCCCGAGACTGGTCGAGGACCGAACTGGAGGCGTTTCTCTCAGATTTCACCTGCTTGTGGCCCGGTGATCAACTCGAGAAATCCGCTGTTGGTGTGCCGTTTCAACACTATCTCTGCGGGCTCACGAATGACGTTCCGCCGCCAGCAACGCTTGTTACCAAGTACCTCGACGATCTTGGGGTCTCATTTCAAGCGATGTCTCACCGCGAAGACGGGAACCCCGTGCCCGAGATCCGAACCCGCCAGTGGCGATATCCGCTTGAGGCGACGCCGGACCCGTTCGTCGAGACCGCACTGACAGCGACCAACGAGACCGCACGAACACTCGATTCATCCCAATGAGACACGACATAACACACCGACAAACCGCGACGACACCACGCACAGGGGAGAGCAGCTGATGAGCAACGACACCCAGGGTATCAAATCGAGGTGGCCACGCATCGGCTGTGTTCGAGTAACACTGCCTGACGGCGACCAGCAAGATGACCGGTACCTCCGGCCTGTCTCACTGCGGCCCGTCGTCAACCAGATCTTCGGGAAACATTCGAATATCACCCGACTCGAAATTCTCTCGTGGCCCGGTGACTCACAACAGGAGTGGATTTTCTTCCCCCGGGGAGCTAACGCAACCGAACTTGATGAAAACGCGATCACCCCGGATTCAGCTGCCCTTTCTGAAATCAACGAGGCGCTGACAGAGACCATCGCAGATCGTGAGGAGGTCAGCGGTATCCTCACCACTGTCAAAAACGCCTGTGAAGAACATCTCCCAGGATCCTTCGGATACGATTTCTGTTCGGTGGATCTGGCGCCACTTGAGAGTACGATCCGGCCGACATCACGATTGATCGCCCGTGAGAGCCCGGATCTGAAGCCGTTTACCTGGCGCAGCCCGCACCCGATAACGGATCTGTTTAGTCATCTCTATGACGCAAGTCTGCCACATCTCTTTCAGGTCATTATCGATAGGGGAAAAAACTCGGATTACCAGGTTTCCCAGCGACTCGCAGTATACCCGCCAAACTACGGTATTGCGACGGGACACGATCTGGCGAAGTTGCTTGAAGAAGGCCCACAGGTCAATCTCTCGCGGTTCTATGACCCGAACACGAACAAGATCCTCTCTAACTTCGATCTGGACAGTAGCAAGTATTTCAAATTCGAAGTCGATGAGGAGACGGGAAAACGGACCGCAACGAAACGATACAAACACGGTGAACAAGCAGCCAAAGACGCCCAAAGGATTCTGGAGGGCAAACGTGAGTGTTATGAACTGTACGCTGGGTTTCACGATACGGACGCGAAGTTACGAAACCTGTACCCCTCAACTGACTACTACACAAAAATTGCCGTCAATGAATCAGACATCTCTGCGTTCATCAAACTCGTTCCGAACTACTACGCGTACACACCGTGGTCGTTATTGAACTACCAGATCCAAAAGCCCGAGATCATCGGTAATATCAAAACGTTCGCTGCCGGCTCACGTGTGCCTCACCGCACCGACTCCGAAGAGACAACAGAAACGTCAACGTTCGCAACACAGGGAAGTGATCTTCACCAAGAGCACGTTGAACAGACACGCAAATACTATGAGCGAGAAGGATACGAGGTCGAAATATTGGATGACCAGAGTACGGATTCCGTTCCAGATCTCCGTGTCCGGAAAGACGAAATCACGCACGTCATCGAAGTTGAAGTCGCCGGAACGAGTCGACCGGCAAACGTCTTGACAAACGCTGGCCGCGCGTTCAACGAAAACCTCAATCTGATCTTTGTCGCGGAAAACAAACGCAAAGCACAGCGACTCGTGAAGATCCTCCGGCATCCGGTTAAGAAAAATACCCCGGAGGGGGCTCAACTATATACGTATTCAGAGGCGCTGACGCTTGCGGATGGCGGACAGCCGTTGCTTCCAGCCGGCACCGATGAAACCTCTTCGACGTGGTATCTGCGTCACGATCGGGAAGCGCTTGCTGATGGGGCTCCGGAAACGGGGTATCCACCGCGGGATGATGAACTCCAGTTAGTTGTTGATGGAGACGTGATTGCGTCTGGGCCCGCGGATGAGTCCGTGACGACCTGGGAGTATGACACGACAGTCGTGACCGACGGGGAGATCCCAGCTGGCCGGACACGCATCCATGCGGGATTTGTACCGTCGCGATTGTCCTACTTGCGTGGCGTCGAGATTCGCTACGTGAACGGCAAAGAGCTCTCTATCCTCGAAAAAGACGATTACCCGACTGAGTGGGATTACTCTGATGCAGAAGGGAAGCGAAAACGATACCGCGCGGCGTATGATAAGTTCATCACTCAAAAGACGGTTCCCGTCTCTGGTGGTGAGATCGACAAACGAGACGTGATGTCGACGATACAAACTGAGTTCTACAAGCCACAAACCGGACTCAAAGCGCCTGGGCCAGGGGAATCCGGGAAAGCGCTTCGGGACTCAGTCAACATCAAACCGAAACAAGAGAATACGCTTCACGTCTTGACTGACCGGGTGTGGCGTTGGCGGCGTGGCATTGAGTCGCCTGACACTCCGTTTACTGCTGGTGAGTCGTTGGGGTTAGATGACTGGGGGTGAACAATCTCACCTAACTCACCCGCTGGTCCACCTTCGGTCAACTATCTCACCTACTCGCCCACGATGTACAGGCGGAGCAGGCCGCGTGTCTCGGAACTTGACCGCGAGGCGATTCACTCGTCGGGTGTACTCTCGAGAACGGACACAATCTCGGACAGATCGAAGAGGCGAACCGCATCTCGTTCGTCTGCGGCTTCTTTGACGGATCGGTTGAATCCAGAGCGACTGAACGTTCCGTCCGGGGCGCCGTACACGGTCGACGAGCAGCGGAATTTCGTCGCGAGCGACGAGCGGGACACGACGAACCACGGAACGCGAGTCGCGTTCATCCTGTCACGCTTCGCCCCGAAGGCTGTCTACAGCTTCTGTAACCCCACTAATGGGCTCGGCTTTGAATGTTGAGTTTTTAATACTCATCGACCGAAAATGGCGGTTAAGGCGGTGTGTGAAGTACCTCGGGATCAAGCCCCGAGGCTTCCCGTTTCCACGACGCGCTTTACAGATTCCGCGAGGGAATCCACAGGGAGCGCAGTCTCCGCGCGCGTGGATTCGGAGTCTCCCACTCCTACTTGGTGGTCACGGCAGAGCGTCTGACCCGGCTTGTTTTAGCCGACTAAGCCAGACGCGAAGTGTGCCGTCACACCACTCTGTTTGAGATGTTTCGAGTTAATGGCTTGGTTCACGAGTTGTCGGCTTCATCCACGGGGTCAAGCCCCGTGGCATTCGCCTCGCACCGCTTGTAAACGAGCGCTTCACGCCGCCGCGGGCTCCTCACCGGAGCCACTCGCGGTGAGCTCGACATCGAGGCGGATTCGCTCGTACGGGAGGTATGGGCGCTTCGAGCGGTCGTCGTCTTCGACGATGAACACAATACCGTAGTCCGCCAGCAGCGTGACATCGTCGTGGACCGGCTTGTAGTCACGATCAAGCGCCTCCGCGAGCGCGCTGATGCTCTCAGCAGCCCCCTCGGTGTTCATGAGTGTCTGAAGGACCTCAATCCGCCGATCAGTGAGAATCTTCCGCAGCTCGCCGACCGTCGCGAACGACACCACTGCGGGCTGTGGGTCGCTGTCTGCGACTGCGTCAATCGCGGTGAGCGTGTCCTCGAACGCATCGTCGAACGATTCGACGGTGATGCGAAGGACATCGGGATGGGGCCGGTCACGAGGGTCACTGTACTTGTCGGGCCAGCCGTCGTGGTCGGGTTCAGTCATTGGTTTCCTCCGTGTCCGTCAGCGTCGCGATCTCGTTTAGGAACCGAGTCACGTGCGCCGAGAGCCCGTGGAACTCGATCGCTGTGTCGTCGCCGAATCGAACGTGTCGGTGATGCCAGCCGAGATCGTCGTCGTCGTGCGCGTCGTCGTACCGGAGCAGTTTGCCGGTTTCGGGGTGGTAGTACTGAAACCGGTAAAACCACCCGTCCGGATACTCCTCGTCGCGGACAGCGAATATCTCCACGCGCCCACCGGGAACAGCGCGGTTCAACTCGATCGGGTGACGCTTTGGCATCCCGTTGTACTATGATGTATGATGTTATAGGTCATAAGTATACGGGAAGAGATGTCAAAAGACAAGCTGCTCTGTGGAATCCGTAGAAGGCGTCAGGATTAGCTGAATACAGGCGCTAAGCCCCCTTCCTCACGGAGCGAACGGCGTCAGCCGTGAGCGAGTAGGGTGGGGTAGTTCACCAGTCACGATCTGGTAGACGGTTCAACTGAACTGGTAGCGCGGAGTCCCCTACCTAGCGGCCTCCTCAATGAGCTCGTCGGCCTTCTCGCGAAGTGTTCCAGTCATATGAAGCCCGTGTGAGTCAATCCGTCTTACGAGATCGTGTGCTGCCTCTCGATCAAGTCCCTCCTCTACTGCCCGAACGATCACACCGACCGTTCCAGTGACTGTCGCCCCAAGCCCACGAGCCGTGGTTCGAACACGCTGGTCATCTGAGACGACACCGACTGGTCGCTCCTCAGCCGTGTAGGCCAACACAGCAGCAATCAGAGAGACGTCTCCATTCTGTTCTACTTCGCCAAGGACCTCTTTGGCTTGCTCAACTCGATCTTGAATGGCGGGATCGGCCGTCGCAACCGCATCCTGCGCAATGAACCGGCTCAGATTTGTCTGTGCGGGCTCTGTCGTGACCTCACTTTGGACTGTGGGCAAAGCAACAACCTCACCGCTAAAACTCAGCAGTTGCTCGAGTTCACCGATGGTTCCGAGTGCGATGAGCGTCGTCGCATCGAGGAAAATCCGCGTCACAGCTCACGGGCAGCAGCGGCGTCTGCTTCGATATCCTCTGGAGACAGTTGCGTTGTGAGATTATGTTCACGGGCGATCTCGAGCCACTCTGCGAGACTGACACCGGCAAGTCGAGCCGCCTCATTAACCGAGAGCTCGCCACTTTGGTACCGTTCAATCGCGACACGTCGACGGATGGATGACAGACCCTCTGCGAGCGCTTTTCGAATGACTGTACTCTTGTCTTCATCCAATAGCTCACTTACCGCTTCAAGCTCGTCTTCATCATCATCAGGGACTCGGGCACTAATCGATGGCATGTATACATCGTAGCACGTTGTACTACATAATGGTTTCTCATAGCGGAACACGGAGGAAGCCCGCAGCTTCAGCTGTGAGAGGATATCTAGCCGAAGTCGTAGTCGCTGTCGCAAGCGTTGACGTACTCATCGTTGCCCGCTCGATCCGGCACGAAACACGGACCACTCGCACTCGCGATTAACACCGGCGCCTCGATGTCGAGATCACTGCGTCGATCCACCAGCTGGGCACGGTCTCGCGGAGCTCGCTCACCCGCGGCTCGCGGCGAGTGCGGAGCGTCCCCTGGGGTGGGCGATGTTCAGCATAATTCGAGGTGGAGCCTCCGACCTCAAGGAGCGAGCATAGCGAGCGAGTAGGTCGGAGAGGAAACCGACAACACACGACGCAACCGCACGACGGTAGCTACCTGACTCCCCCACGTATAAGTACCGTTAGATAGTAATCTGAAACATGGAGGTGCGTCGAACTGCGCCGGTCAAGCTTGTTGTTCCCGATGAGCGGTACGACGACCTCCACGAATCCGCGCGACAGTTCCTTTACTGTGCGAATCGTGCCGCTGAATTCTGTTGGGACGACGACTCCTACGTCAACTGCGTTACGGCGAACTCGACGGCACGGGACGCGCTTTATGAACAACTGCGAGAGGAAACTGATCTTACTGCGAACCTCGTTCAAGAGGCTATCCGTCGTGCCGTCCAAGCGACGAAAGGATGCGTCGAACGGTGGAAACAGGGTAAACGCGTGAGCCAGCCGGAGTTCACGTCGTGGAGTATGGTCTACGACAAGCGAAGCGCGACGTTCTACCGCAACCGTGTGTCTCTCTCGACTGTCAACGGGCGCGTCGAGTGCGACTTTGAACTTCCGGCGGATAGCCCGACTCCCTACGAACAGTACGTACTCTCGGAGGACCACGAGTTCCGGGCCAGCACACTCCAATACGACAAGGCGACTGACGAGTTTTACTTCCACATCACGACGCGAAAGTACGATACCGACGAATCCGAGGTTTCGGAAGATACCGAGCACCAAACAGTTCTTGGTATCGACCTCGGCGTCAACAGCCTCGCAGTAGCTTCGACCGGCACGTTCTGGCAGGGAGACGACTACGATCACTGGTGCCGTGAATTCGAGATGCGGCGTGGTGAGATGCAACAGCGCGGGACGCAAGCCGCGCACGACGCCCTGCTTCGCCTCGGAAAGCGGGAAGAAGCGTGGCGGAAACAGTACATCCACACCGTTGCCAACGAAATCGTCTCGGAAGCTGTTGACCACGATTGTGGTGTTATTGTGTTTGAGGACTTGACCAACATCCGAGAGCAACTTCCACAGGCGAAGTGGCACCACATCTGGGCGTTTCGACGCCTCGCCGAGTACGTCGAGTACAAAGCGCCCGAACAGGGCGTCTCCGTGAAGCAAGTTGAGCCGAACCACACGTCCCAACGCTGTTCTCGAACGGACTGTGGGTTCACGCACGAATCGAACCGTGACGGCGAACACTTCCATTGCCAGAAGTGTGGCTACGAGGTCAACGCAGACTACAATGCAGCGAAGAATATCGGGCTACGCTATGCTCGAAAGCGGAAACACAGACTCCGTTCCTCGCCCAAGTCGGGGAGCGGAGACGCACCAGTAGACGTGCGTGTGAATGGTGGGACGTTGAACGGCAAGAGTCACCAGCCCATTGCCGGGGACTGATTGCCGGGAGTCCACATCAAAGCCCTACCCTCAACGAGCGAACCCCGTATGGGGTGAGCGAAGTAGGGTAGGGTAGTTTACTCAGCGGTGGGAGCGACTTGTTGGAGAGATCGTCGATGGTGACGATCCGCACGTCAAGGAGTTGTGCGAGGTACCACGCCGGGGTGGTCACGCCCCACGCCACCACAAGCCGGGGCTACTCATCACGCCATGAGCCCCATACCTCTCGATACTTGCCGAGTTCACGGTACTCCTTCTTCCGCTCGAAAGCGTCGATGGCGTAGATCACCTCGTTGTCTTTGTCCCAATCGATTAATACGCGGAAGTCACCGATTCGAAGCTTGTAGCCGGGGTGGTTCTTTAGCCGATCAAGAAAGTGGTCGGGGAAGTCCACGATGTCCTCCAATTTGTTGATGATCCGTTCAGTGTCCTGTGTTTCAGGCTTCTCTAACGTTTCGACCAACGTCTCTGTCAGAACGACCTCGTGAGCCACTGTTCACCCCCTCACTCGTCGATACCAAGTCGTTCGCGGGCCTCATCCGTGGACATCGTTCGGCCCGCCGCCACGTCCGCATAGCCCTCCGAGACTCCCTCTTGCGCACCAGGGGTCAGAATTGGCTCCGTGGTGTCGCGTAGCACCTCACGAATGAACTCCGACCGGTTGGTGTACTCCAATTCCTCCGCAAGCTCGTCGATCTCTGCGAGAAGTCGTTTCGGGACCTTCACGTTCAATTTGACCATGTCCCCGTCGCTGTCGTTGTCTGCGCCCGTACTCATACATCGTGGTACACGGGTGGTACTAATAGAACTGTCGCCAGCTGGCTGGATGTCAGCATCGTCGCCAACTTGTTGCCAAGAGAGTGAATCTTGTGTCTACAAAGCCGTCATATATTTACACCATATTGTCACAAAAGAATCCCGCCAAGTCGTATCTCATCACGGTACTGGTGGCAGTGTGGCCGGAAACGCCGCGTTCACCCGAAGTTGTAGTCGCTGTCGTAGGCGCTGACGTACTCGTCGTTGCCCGTTCTGTCTGGCACATAACACGGGCTTGTCCCCCCAGCGAAGAACACTGGCGCCTCGATATCGACGGTGCGCTGCCGGGCCACGATCGACGGTACGTGTTCACGGAGTTCCCTCACGGAGGGCTCTCGGCGGGTACGGAACGTTCCCACGGGTGGCCGATGCTCTGTGAGCGGCGGCAGCCCGTCTTTTGCGAGATCCTCGATGGTGAGGATGCGAACATCAAGTTGTTGCGCGAGCGTCCACGCCGAGGCCGTGACGCCTCTGGCGACGACGAGGACGGGCATTGCGCGAGCCAGTGCGGCCCGGTGAGAGATCGCGGCGACAGCGTCGCGACCGACGAGGGTTGCGTGCCAGTCTTTACACTCACCGACGATGAAATCGTCCGGCTCGTTTCGTGGGGATTGTCGGCGCGCGAGGACGTCGGTCTCAAGCCCGAAGAGCTGCTCATTGCGGGCGGTGAGATACCCCCACGCTTCGAGCGCGTCAGCGAACTTCCCTTCGAGCCACCGGCCGTTCGTAGGGTCGTGATCGGTGGGTGTCTCGTCGGGGTCGCAGCCGCCAACCTCCGGGATCTCCTCGTGGTCTTTGGAGTCGTCACTCATCTGTGGCCTCCAGAGCGGGTGCTCGCATGGCGGTTTCGACAAGCGCAGTCCCGAGTGCCTCTGCCGCGGTTGGGGTGAGTACTGCGTCCGTCGTCTCGTCTGGTCCCTCGACGCTGAGCGTGACTGTCGGCTCTGTGGATGCATCGAGGCGCACGGTGAGCGAGCCGTCGTGGTGGGTGACGAGCCGATCGCGTGTAATGTGGGTGGTGAACTCGAAGGTGGGTGCTGTCATTGTCTCTCACCCCCCTGGTTCGAGTGGAGCGGGAGCGTTGCCTGTACTGTTGGGTGGTCGGAGTACATGCTGGTGGGTTGTGGGTGGTTTGATGGCGGTTCTTCAAGGTAGTCGCCGAGTGGATGTCTTCGACGACAAGGATGTGTACTGGTTCTTGTCATTGAGTGGGTAGTAGTGACTGGCTTTGACTCGGCGCAGACGCTGTGTGTGGACATCTGGCCGGTGGCGTGGCTAGTCACCACCTGATAGGATGTGGTTGACTGTTGGTGCGTCTCCAGCGTACCTGCCGACTGTCGGGCGCGAGTTGCTTGGATGGTCCAACGGCGGTGGCCATCCACCTGTACCGCACAGACCCGATCAAGCGCGCGAACGTCGCGGAGTCGCCGATCATAGCTACTCGCAGAGATGTCGGCGCGCTCGAGTATCTCAGAGCGGCCAAGTGGGTGGTCGGCGCGCAGGAGGGTGGCGTACAGCTTGGTCGCGCTTGGCGCGATATCCGGCCGAAAGCGCTCCGGCGGGAGTGTGGCTGCCGCGCGTTCGACGTCAGCAGGGGTTGGGTGGTGAGACTCGTTTAGCGCTCTCAAGAGGCTCTCCACGACGTCGTACGGACACGCACGCCGTGTGGTGTCCGCCGGGCCAAACGAGCGGAGACAGAGCCGCACGAGCCGCTGGCGCTCGCGGGGTGTCCACTGGATGTCGTGGGTCATCGCAACGTCGTCGATCACCCGCCTGATGGCGGGGTACGTTGTCGCGTCTCGAACGGGGATAGCGAGGGTGGGTGCGTCTTCAGTGCCCTCGGCGATCGCTTCACGAACGGTGGCGAGTTCCGTTTGGAGGGTGGTGGTGATCTCGTCGTGGAGTTCGGTGATTGTCGGGCCCGCAATCACCCACGACATCGTGAGATCGAGGCGATCAGTTGGGTCGACATCGTATGAGAGTCGCCGGCACAGTTTTGCGGGCCGATCTTCGAATAAGAGTCGGTAGCCCGAGTGAATTCCATACGCTGACTGTTTTGGGACCGTCTTGGCGAGGAACTCACAGAAGTCTTCTCGGGTTGTGTGATTGCGAGCAAGCGCGGCCGTGTCTGGGACTCTGAGCGTGGTTGTGAGGTTGAGTCCGGCCGCTTGGTACAGTTGGGTGACAGAGGCGATGAGCCCGTGGAAATCTGCGAAAAGGTCGCTACGAGCGGCGGTGTCATCACTGTGCGTGAGTTCAGCGAGGCGCGCGAGCAACTGATCGCGAACGGTGGTGATTCGATCCCGCCAGGCGTGGTAGGTGGCTTCGTCGTCGCTGAACCACCCCACTTGGTGGCCACGCTGGATGATTCGGGGTGTGTCTTCAGCGGAGTCAGTAATGTTCTCGAATTTGTTGCCAAGCCGTGTTGGGGTGAGGATTTTTGCGAGCGCTTTCTCGCTCAGTAAGGCACTCGCGAGACGTCCCAACGTGGCTAAGGGGCCACCCCACTGGAGCACAACGAGCGTTTCTGTGTTGGTGTGGCTGAGATACGCGACACGGCCGTCCTCGAATTCGTCGAGTGGATCGTCGACGAGCGTGATGCTGTCATCGGCAGCGACGGTAGTGAATCGCCGGTGGCGGTTGGTTGGGGAGCTGGCGTTCGGGTCGGTGAGCCACTGGACGTACTCGGCGTCGTCGGCTGTCTCGCCAGTTTCCGTGACCCACTCCTCGGTAGTAGGGCCCCCCGCCCGGCGGGGCGACACTGTACTTGTGAGTTCCTGAGGGGTCCCAGTAAGACGCTCTCCCAGTTGGCGCTGATCCGGGTGGATGAGCGCCTGTGTGTCGTCAAGACACGCTTCGACGGCCGTCTGTCCCAACGCGGTGAGCTGGACGGTGTTTTGTTGGCCACGCCGATCGACTGTGACGAGGTCGCGAGCTTCGAGATCAAGGACGTACCGACTGACGGTGCCTTCAGCGATGTCGAGTGTGGGCTCATTCGCGAGGTCAGCATACGAGCGCGCGTCCTCGTCGGTGAGACACCCCAACAAGTGGCGCTTCGTCGGCTCCGTGTCGAGGTCGTTGATGGCTGCCCACGCGTTGTCGACGCGTCGTGACTGCTGCTGGCGGTGGTCCCTAGTGGGGGACCGATCCCGGCGTTCGGTAAGATCGAGGTGCGCCTCGGTCCACTGTGGATACCGCGTGGTGAGATGTCGCTGGAGGGCGGGTGAGACACCGACCCGAACACAAAACCCGTGGGCGAGTACGGCGATCGTCGCTAGCGCGCGCACGCCGGTGCGGCGATCGTTGAGGCTGGTCCACGCGGCCCCATCAAGCAAGAGCGTGATGACGCGTGGTTTGCTGTCGAGTTCTCGATGGAGTGCGACCGGGCCCTTGGCGAGCGCTCCTAGGCCGGCGTTGACGGGACCACGCCCAGTGCCGATCGACTCGACAGTGTCGACGAGGTCAGCGTGGCGGTGCTGGTGGTACCTTGAGCGTTCCTCGGTTGTGTCGTAGGTGGTTGCGAGTGTCGTGATCGCGTGGGTGTACGCGACCGCTTCAGCGACGTCGTCGGTCCACGCGTCGTCGAGAGAGTTCCATTCAGGGTGGAGTCGTGAACAGAGTCCGGTGCTTGTCCGCCACGAGTTGGTGGTGGAGTGGTTTTGGATTGTTGCTTCGGTGCGTGGTCGAAGTTCAGAGAGCAGCTCTGGAAGCCACTCTGTCCGTCGTGGCGTGACGCCCGAACAGACGAGTCCGTCTGTGGATTCGGCCGGCTTGTTGCTGGCGAGATGGACCCCTCGCTCAGGGGCCGCAGGCTGGGGTGTCCGCACCGGCGATCACCGCGGGTTGGCTGCGGGGTGGCGGCGTTCGGGCCGCATTACTCCGAGCCTCCATCGGTGGCGCCCCCATCAGCGCGCGTCTGCTCGCGAACAGCGGTGAACAGTGGTGTTGGCTCCTGCTGGGTGGGTCGAGTGGGATTGCGTGGGGTTGTGGTGTCTGGGTGGACGTGTGGATCCGTGCGTGTGGTGGCGCTCGTGACGACGATGGTCGGGGCGAGCAGGATCCAGGTCGTTGATTGGGTGCGGGTGTTTGCACAGCTGCCGATGTGGCCGGTGACGACGAGTTCACGAACGCCGCGGGTGAAGACGGTCGGATGCTCGTGGGTGTCGTGGCCGCACATGAGATAGCCAATCTCGTAGGTGGGCTCGCCGGCGGGGCGGTACGCGTAGACGGTGATGTCGTCGCCTTCGTTGAACTGGTTACCACAAACCTGACATCGCGGATTGCGTGTACCGAGTGCGATCCGGGTGAGGTGACTGCGATCGGTCTGGCGGCTGTACGAGTTATTCATCGCGCGCCTCGACGTGGGTGGTGTAGAACTCACCGAACGCAGTCGCGCACGTGGTACAGAGTGGACCGCCAAAGGCAGCGTCATAGCCGCTTGCGGTCTGTTCACAGAGGCGACAGCTGCCTTTGTAGGTATACGACTCCGTGGTTGTCTCGCAGGGCTTAAGCCCCGCAGTTGGATCGGTTAGCATGGTTCTGTGAGCGAGCACAGAACCCGTCCCGGCTGGGTGTTCCAGCACCGCAGCCGGGGTTCCTACATTTTCTCGCGAGCCGACGGGTCGTCACTTGGGCTCTGTACGTAAACCTACTCTAGCCAGTAACATATAATTAACGGAAATATTTGGAAAGTGCCTACGTCGGCAGTAACAAGCGATCAGTACATAATATATGCTATGGTACAAAAAGTGTGGCCCATGAGACACTCAGGAAAATGGATGACCTCTCTCGACGATCGGATTTTAGAATTCCTTAACGAAAATAAACCAACAACCCCTACGAGAATGACATCACGAGCATCGTTGCCATACTCACGACAACATGTGGACAGAAGGTGTAAAAAACTGGATGAAAATGGTCTTGTCGAAAGTCTAGGAAATGGAGTATATATGATTACTGATGACGGTGAAGCCTATCTTGAGGGCCGCTTGAATACAGAAACTTGGGAATTCATTAACGAGTAAAACGGTGAACTGGGTCAATTAAACTCAATCATGACCCTATCTCTTGAGCCAGTATGAATTTTCCAATCAAGAGTATCAATCTTGAGCAAATGAGGTACCGTCTGCGATCTCAGAATCACATTCTGGCACCGCATTATCCACAGCCTCTGCTTGTGCCTCACACAATATGTGCCCTGTTTGCTCGGGCAGAATCCATTCAATATCGACGTGTTCATCGCTAAGTGTAGCACTGTCGTCGGTAGTTTCGCAGTAGTAGTGAACAGCAAACCGGCTCTCGTCTGCCGTGTTGACCCACGAGTTTGCCTTCACAATATCAGCAATCTCGATGTCTAGTCCGGTCTCTTCGCGAATCTCCCGGCGAAGTCCCTGGCGTGGAGATTCACCCCGACTGAGCCGGCCTCCAGGAAGTTCCCATTCCCGATCCGTACTCCGCTGGACAACCAGTATCTGGCCGTCGGTGTTGTGGATCACTCCACGGACGCTTACGGTCGCACAGAGGAGGTCCTCAGTCATTACCTCAAGTGGTTAGCGATACATCATAAATGACGCGCTACTCAGCGCGCTCTGAAAACGCGCCTGCTGGTTCCCGGGTGGACGGAGTTGACTCATAATTATATCTAATTAGTTTTATTAGATTGGCCGATACACATGTTTTCAATGAGTTGGTGGGCAGCCATCTCCCTCCGGACGGACCTCGGCGACAGTCTCGGCCACAATGTGACCCGTACAGTCAACGCAGCTGTGACCTACGCCACCGACCGAGGCAAACGCGCGCTTAATCGCTTCGCAAAAACGAGAGCTCGCCTTTTCGCACAACGACAGCGGGCGGTGCGTACCTCAGAGTGAGTGACGAACGAGTTTGAGCATGACCAGCGATCACCGCCATCCGGACTTCGTGTTGGCAGCGATCCCGATGACGTTGTTTGCTGCGTACGGGGTCGGGACCATGTTTCAGAGTCGGCTGGTCACCGTCATGGCTGCGGTCGGGGCGTGTTATTTTCTTATGCTGGATGGACTGTTCTTGCATAACCCAACGGAGTGACCATGCGCTGGTTGTGAGTTCAGAATTCTTCCCTGATCACACGAAAATACAATCGCACTATTGAGGCAGGAAACCGCCTATCTAAGCAAGGGTGCTGCCGTCAAACTCCACCGAGTCGTACTCCACATCTAGCAGATCAAGGATTGTTGGTGTGACATCGAAGAGGTTCGCGTCGGTCAGGTCAATTTCTGGGTCGGTCGCGTACAATAGCGAGTTCTCGAACTTGTGCATCCCGTTGCGCGGGCCCTCGGTGAAGACGGCCTCCTTGCCGGAGAAGCCGGACTTGAGGTCGAACCCGTCAGCAGGGATGACGACGAGGTCGGGCGCGATGCTGTCGTGGGCGCCGTCGAAGGCGTTCTCGCCTTTCACAATGCGTTTACACACCTGTCGCCCATCAGGGCCAGTCAGCGATTCTAAATCGGCAATCAGCTCCTCACGCGTCGCCTCGTACTCGGACTGCGGAACGGTGCCGTTCGGTTCGCGGCCCTCTAAGTTGAGGTAGAAGCGGCCCGGGATGAGCGAGTACGCGCGCGTCTCGTCGTCGATGTCGGTGAGCGCGTCATGGTCGTCGCTGTCGTATGAGAGCCACCCCTCCTCAGCCAAGAACTGGTTACAGTTCACTTCCCACTCGAGCCGAGTGAAGCCGTGATCGGACGCGACGATGAAGGTGGTGTCATCATCGAGCGCCGCGCGGAGGTTCCCAATGTATTCATCAAGGGTTCGGTAGAACTCGAGGAACTCGGCTTTGTACTCGCCATCAGTGGCGTAGTCCCCGAACAGGAAGTGGTTCACCCGGTCGGTACTCATGAACACACCAAAGAAGAGATCCCAGTCGTCCTCGGCGAGGTAGTGTGAGAACGCCTCGTAGCGGGCGTCAAGGGTGGCATAGGCGTTCTCGATGAACTCGGTCTTGTCGTCGTCATGACCGAGTTTGGCGTTCACGTCGATCTGGTAATCAAAGCCGTCGAGTGTCGCACGGAGTCCGTCATCGCTCGTCGCGGAGTCGAGATCGGGCGAGAGAAAGCCGGAGGCCATGCGTTGGATCCGTGTTGATGGCGGGAGGGTGACAGGGACGTTGAGGACGGTCGCATCACGACCGGCATCGGTGACACGGTCCCACAGTCGGGTTGCCTCCACGTGCTGTCCAAGAGGAACGTACGTCTCATAGGAGTCGCGTTCGCGGTCCTGAAACCCGTACACGCCCGTGGCACCTGGATTCACGCCCGTTGTCAGACTCGGCCAACACGCGCTCGACTCCGGCGGGACGATGCTCTCTAATCGTCCCCCGGAGCCCGTCTCGGCGATGGCAGTCAAATTCTCGAAGACCTCGGGGTGGTCTTCGACGAGATCTAGCGGCACTCCGTCGATCCCAAGAAATACGACACGTTCAGCGTCGTCACCACGGAGCCGATCGAACAAGTCCATACACATTGCCTGTATATGCGCCGACATATCGCTTGCGTTCTAGCGGTTTGACTGTCCTCACGCGAGTGTGAGTTAGTTGGGGCTGCCACAAAGAATCCAGAAGGCATATTGGTTCACTCACAGACACCTCTGCTGTATGAGCGACGACTTCCCGGCGAGCGTCGACGTCGATTACACCGACGGCGAGGGCGAGAGCCCGGGCGACTACCCGTCGATCCAGCACAAAATCGAGAAGGCGGTCGAAGTGACGAAGCGGGGCCTCGAACAGTACGACAACCCCGCGGTGATGTGGACGGGCGGGAAGGACTCCACGCTGACGCTGTACTTCATCAACCAGGTCGCCGCAGAGTACGGGTACGAGAAGCCGATTGCCGTCTTCATCGACCACTTCCAGCACTTCGATTCGATCACCGATTTCGTCGAGCACTGGGCCGACCAGTGGGATATCGACCTCGTGTACGCCCGCAACGAGGACGTGGGCGCCTACGTTGAGGAACACGGCCTCGAACCGGGCGACGACATCACCGTCGACGCGCTTTCGGAGCACAACCAGCACCACATCCGGAATATATTAGAGTTCGAGGAGGACTCGTTCCCCTTCCTGCTCGACACCTACGTCGGCAACCACCTCCTGAAGACGGTCGCGCTCAACGACGCCCTCGAAGAACACGATATCGATGGCGTCATTTCGGGAGTCCGCTGGGACGAGCAGGAGGCTCGCGCCGACGAGACGTTCTTCTCGCCGCGCCACGATCCTGATCTCTTCCCGCCGCACGACCGCATCCAGCCCATCCTCCAGTTCGCCGAGGCCGACGTATGGAATGCGTTCTGGAACTTCGTGGTGCCTGACACGGTCGAGGCGTTCCCCGACGAGGGGTACATCCCGCAGGCCGACGACGACCTCCCCGAGGGGGTTACCCAGGAGGACATCCCGATCTCGCCGAAGTACTTCGCCGGGTTCCGCTCGCTGGGCAGCGAGGTCTCGACCGAGAAGACAACCGAGGAGCCCGCGTGGCTCCAGAACCTCGAGGACACGACCGAGCGCGCCGGCCGCGCTCAGGACAAAGAAGACCTGATGGAACGCCTGCGCGACCTCGGTTATATGTGAGCTAGCCACGTCTCCAGGTTCTTTGGAGGGCAGAATCCTCGTTCCGATGAGGTATCTGATCGGGGACCGCGAGTTGGAATCGCGACTTGCGAGCACGGCGTTTCGGCGTGGGACAACAGAGCGTCCAGCCGTCAGTGAAACGAGGTACCTGTGGAGATGCCCGCCGCCATGTCTCCAAGATGGATGAGTTGCCGTTGTATACAAGATAAATAATCAGTATGATATGGCCGCCGCGTTGACTCTGGATGACTTGTTGTCTTTCTTGTCTGACAGCCGCTCGCTTGATAAGGAATCACCCAATTGTGCGGTGTAATTATCGTTGTATTGATCCTAAATAATAACTATAGAACAAGTTTCATATAGACACACGCTACAGGATACAGTAACTGAATATTCAAACAAATGGCATCTACTACCGCGTCCTCACAAGGAGATCACGACACGCCGCGCCCGAACCGTACACGAAGTGCCGATGAGTTGTTAGTTGGGCGTGACGCAACCATCACGCCGGAGTTGTCTGTCGTGATGCCGACACTAAACGAGGAAGCCGGCATTCGAACCTGTATCGACTGGATCAAGAACGCGATTAAAGAGCTGCAGGTGCCGACAGAGATCATTATCAGCGACAGCTCGACAGATCGGACACCCGAAATTGCGCGTGAGATGGGCGCAATTGTTGTTGAGCCTGATGGGAAAGGCTACGGCTATGCGTACCGCTACGCTTTCGAGCAGACGCGGGGCGACTATATCGCGATGGGCGACGCTGACACCACCTACGATTTCAAACAGATTCCGCGACTCCTCGATCATCTTGATGAGACGGGTGCGGACATGGTAATGGGTAGTCGGCTTGCCGGTGAAATCGAAGATGGAGCAATGCCACCGCTCCACCAACACATTGGAAACCCCGCACTCACCCGGTTTTTGAATTTGTTCTACGGGGCTGGAGTAAGCGACGCCCACAGCGGTTTCCGGATTTTCACGCGGGATGCCTATGAGACGATGGAGTGGGAGACGACTGGGATGGAATTTGCCTCAGAGATGATTATGGAGGCCGGAGCGAAGGACCTCGAGATTGCAGAGGTGCCGATTGTCTACCACGAGCGAGAGGGCGAAGAGACACTCGAGAGTTTCCGTGATGGCTGGCGCCACGTCCGATTTATGCTGGTGAACGCGCCTGGGTACCTGTTTTCGGTCCCAGGATTGTTGTTGACAATCTTCGGTGTCGCAGTGATGACAGTTGCACACACTGGGGTAGCGCTTGGCGAGGTGACACTCGGAATTAACTCACTGATAGCCGGGAGTCTCGCCACGATCGTGGGCACCCAGGTTGGGTCGCTTGGCGTGTTTGCAACGGTCGCCAGTGACCCGATTCAGCAGCCTGATGACCCGCTTACAACCGGGATAACTGAGTATGCAACGTTAGAGCGTGGTGCGACAGCAGGCGTCGTCGTACTTGCTGCTGGCGGCGCGTACGCCAGTTGGCTGGTTGGTAACTGGGTCCTGAGTGGGTTTGATGCTGTTCCGTTCACGTCGGCAGCGCTGGTCGCGTTTACCGCTGTTGTTGTCGGAATTCAGCTTGTGTTCTCGTCGTTCTTCTTGAGTACGGTCAATTGATTAGAATTCAAGGGTAGTTGGCTAGGCCACTTGTTTGCTATTGACCTTTTTCCGCACCCGAGGACGCGGAAATCCCACGGTTCCGACCGCTTAATTGGGTTATTCGGGCTTGTATTCCACCACTTCCGTCCGAAGTTGGAATCCGCAGGAGAAGTCATAGAGGTAGGCTCTAGCCTGTGCCAACCGACGATGCTCATCCTACTTGGTGAAGTCGATCACATCGGCGACGATTCACTGCTCTACAAGCTCTCGCGTGCTCGATCGAACGGCGATATCACCGACGCGAAGCTCGGCGTTATCGGCATCTCGAACGACTTGAACTTCCGAACACAGCTGTCCTCGAAGGTCCGGTCGTCGCTCTGTGAGAAGGATGTCTCCTTCAGCGCGTACGATGCCGACGAACTCCGACTTGTCCTCCAACAGCGCGAACGTGTCGCCTTCCAAGACGGCGTCCCCGGAGACGGGGTGATCGCGATGTGTGCGGCCTATGGGGCGAAAGACTCCGGTGACGCACGGAAAGGCTTAGACCTCCTCCTGGAGGCCGGTGATGTCGCACGCGAGAGCGGATCCGATGTTGTGACCGAGTCGCACTTTCAGGAGGCCTGTGAGCGCGTGTAGGCGGATCAGGTGGTCAAGGGGATACAGAACTACTCCCAGCACGGGCAGCTCATGTTGTACGCACTGACACGAATCCACGAGCGCAGTGAAACGCCGGTCCGGACCCGAGAAGTCGTCGAGACGTACCGAACTGTGGCTCGCTCAGAAGGCGTGAGTCCGGTCTCGGAGCGGTCGGTTCGTGATTACTTGGGCGAGTTAGCGCAGTTGGGAATCACGAAGTCGACAGAATACAATTGGGGAAAAAGCGGCGGGAAGTACAACGAACATCAGCTGGCGCAGTCCATTTCGGCGGTTCGAAGCGGATTAGCGACGTTGTTAGAGTCCGCGTGAATCGGGCGTCTGTCGGGTGTGGTGATAGTGGTTGTCTCCTCCGTGCTAACAGCGGAAGCGGTGGGGTGGGTGTGTCCCGTCGCTACGCGATCGAGGGCTGGCACGTGGACGATGGCAACCCCGAAGGTAGGGACGAGAAGTTGCTTCAAAGACGAAGCGGATGAGACAGTGGAAGCGGGAGGCGAGTACTGTTCGCAGAAATCGGGCTAACAGTCGTCGAGATATCGGTCGACGTACGGATGGAGATTTTCGAACGGCGGTCGGAAGACTTGGAAGGCGCTGTGTTGGCCGTCGCCAACGATCTCCGGATCACCGCGTTCGAAGTGACAGCGATAGGCGGTCGCGAGGTAGTGTTTCGAGTTGACACCGTCGACATCAGCCGTCTCGTAGAAATGTTCGTAGGTGCCGAGACAGTCATCAATCACGACGGATTCACCAAGTTCCTCGCTAGCCACACGGTGAACAGCATCAGTTCGGGGCTCGTTTTTGAACACCGTCCCACCAGGCACGAACCACTCACCTTTCGCGGGCTCGTTCTCTCGTTTCCCGAGGAGCACACCGCCGTCGTGTTCGATCACGAGATCGACAGAGACGAGTGGGACGTTCGCGATGATCGTGTGCCACTCGTCGTCCGGAATAGGGTTGTCCGTGTCGGCCATCAGTCGAGGTAGTAGTCGACAGTCCGTTCGAGTCCCTCTTCGAAGGAGTACTGGGGTTCCCACCCCAGCGCTTCGATCTTGTCGGTGTCGAGCGCGTACCGCTGGTCGTGGCCCGCACGGTCTTCGACAAACTCGATGAGGTCGTCGGACGCGCCGACAGCATCGAGGATCGCCTCGGTGACTTCGAGGTTCGTCTTCTCCGCGTGGCTGCCGATGTTGTACACTTCGCCGATGTTGCCCTCTCGGAGCACAAGATCCAGTGCCCGGCAGTTGTCCTCGACGTAGATCCACTCACGGACGTTGGATCCGTCACCGTACACGGGGAGCGCTTCCCCAGCAGCCGCGTTCTGGATGAACTTCGGGATGAGCTTCTCGGCGTGTTGTCGCGGGCCGAAGTTGTTACTGGTGCGGGTGATGACCACGGGGAGGTCGTGGGTCGTCTGGAAGCTGTTCGCGAGCAGATCTGCGCCTGCCTTCGTCGCGGCGTAGGGGTTGCGCGGGTTGAGGGGGTCGTCCTCGGAGAAGGTGCCGTCGAGCACCTGCCCGTACACTTCGTCCGTCGAGATCTGGAGGAACCGATCGATGCCGACCTCGTTAGCCGCATCGAGCAGCGTCTGCGTTCCTTGGACGTTCGTGCTCACAAAGGGCTTTGCGCCCTCGATGGAGCGGTCGACGTGTGACTCCGCGGCGAAATTGACGATCGCGTCCACGTCGGCAACGAGATCCGTCACGAGTTCCTGATGGCGGATATCCCCTTCGACGAACTCGTGGCGCGGATCGTCGAGGATGCCCTCCAAGTTGGCCTTTGAGCCCGCATACGTTAGCGCGTCCAGCGTGACGATTTCGTCGCTTTCGTGGGTATCGAGTACGTGGTGAACGAAGTTGGACCCGATAAAGCCGGCCCCGCCTGTGACGAGAATTCGCATACTACTTTCTCCTCAACAGCACCTATTTATATTTCTGTTGAAAAATCGACCTATGCGTCTTCTCGTCGTCGGAGCAAACGGGCTCCTTGGTAGCAATGTCGTTCATGTCGGCCAGCAGCGCGACTGGACTGTTATGGGTACGTATCATTCGACACGGCCTGAGTTCGAGATTCCGCTGACACAGTTCGATCTTGTAGAATATGACACGTTTGACGACGTGCTTGAGACGCACGACCCAGACCTCGTCGTCAACTGTGCCGCGATGACGGACGTGGATGGCTGTGAAACGAACCCAGAGCGGGCGAACGTGCTCAACGGTGATGCACCGGGCGCGTTGGCGGCGCAGTGTGCGGCCAACGATATCGAATTCGTCCACGTTTCGACCGATTACGTCTTCGATGGCACCGTACGCGACCCGTATGGCGAAGCGGCGTCACCGAATCCCATCCAAGTGTACGGTGACTCGAAGCTGGCGGGCGAGCGGGCGGTCCACGATGCACCCGGAGACCATCTGATCACGCGACTCTCGTTCGTCTGGGGCGTGCATCGGAGTTCGGGTGCCCTTACCGGGTTCCCGGCGTGGGTTCGGGATCAGTTGGTGTCGGGTAACTCCGTCCCGCTCTTTACCGATCAATGGGTGACGCCAACCCGAGCGGGTCAGGCGGCCGCAACGTTGCTCGAGTTAGTCGATGTGGATGTAACCGGCTTGTACCACGTTGCGTGTCGATCCTGTTTGACGCCCTACGAGTTCGGCGAGGTGCTTGTCGACCAGCTCGGCGCAGATACAGCGCTGCTTAAACAGGGCTCGACCGACGACATCGATCGGGACGCGACACGTCCGACGTACTCTTGTCTCGACGTGGGTGCCGTCGAGTCACGGCTCGATCGGTTACAGCCAACCCTCGAAGAAGATGTGGAAGAAATCTGGGACGCCGTGCGCTAGATCTCGTAGCGTTCGCGGTTGTCGAGGAAGTGCTCACGCTCCTCCTCTGGCAGGTCGTCGAACCGGAGAACTCCCTGACAGCCGAGTCCTGGACACTTCATCACGCGGTTGGATTCGAGCTCGTTCGCGGCGACGACGGTGCCACAGTCTGGACAGGAGTGAGTGATGATGCGCATGGTTACAGTTTAACCTGGGAGTTCTCGCCAACGACGAGGCGACGGCCCTCGGGGAGGTGGTTCTCGGCGCTTTCGACGTTCGCGCTCCGGCCGAGAAGACTGTCGACGATCCGGCCCGACGCCGTGATCGTCGAGTCACCGATAACGACGCTGTTCTCGATGTGGACGTTCTCCAGCGTGGAGTTCGCGCCGATCGATGTGTACGGCCCGACGTAGGTGCCGCTCTTGATCACCGTGTCCGCCGCGATGGAGACCGGACCACGGACGACCGCGCCATCCTCGATAACCGACGATTCGTGGAGTTCGATGCGGCCGTCGACCTCTGCCCCATCTTCGACTGTGCCTGCAGTGTCGAGGGATTCATCTTCGAGGACGAGCCGGTTCGCGTGGAGGATGTCCTCCGGTTTCCCGGTGTCTTTCCACCAGCCCGTGACGACGTGTGAGTCGATCGCGTGGCCGTCTTCGAGCAGTGACTGGATGGCGTCGGTGATCTCGAGTTCGCCGCGCCACGACGGTTCCAGATCGTCGATGGCGTCGAAGACCGCGGGCGAGAAGACGTACATTCCGATGAGCGCGAGGTTCGTCGGCGGGTCGTCGGGCTTCTCGATGAGCTCCGTGACATTACCCGCGTCGTCGACATCCGCGATACCGAACGCTTGCGGGTCGTCGACCTCTTGAAGCGCGATGCCCGCGCCGTAGTCGCCGGCTTCGAAGCTCTCGACGAGATCGGTGACACCCGATTTGAGGATGTTGTCCCCGAGGTACATCACGAAGTCGTCGTCGCCGACGAAGTCGCGCGCGCACCCGGCGGCGTGGGCGAGTCCAAGGGGATTCCCCTGGACGATGTACGTGATGTCGACGCCATACTTCGAGCCGTCGCCGAGGAGTTCCTGAATCTCGTCGCGGCCCTTGTTTCCGAGGATGACGCCGATTTCGGTGATGCCGGCCTCCTTGAGATCGTCGATCGCGTATTCGAGGACCGGTTTGTTCGCGACCGGAACGAGTTGTTTGGGACCGGTGTGAGTGATCGGGCGGAGGCGTGAGCCCGTGCCGCCGGAAAGTAGGACGCCTTTCATGTTTCACTCATGCGGTGGTTCCTCCCAGTCTAAAGGTATTTCGTCAGTGTCATATGGGAGTCGCACCTCGTCTGGCTCCTCGTAGTCGTAGAGTTCTGTCGGATAGTTGATGAGGAGCGACGGTTCGTCGCCGATCGCTTTGAAGCCGTGCCAGCAGTCGCCCGGAATGCGGATCAGCTGTTGGTTGTGCTCGCCGATGACGAACGTGTCGAGTTCGCCTTGCGTAGGGGAGTCGTCGCGATCGTCGTAGACGCCGACTTTGATGCGGCCTTGCGGACAGACGAAGTGGTCGACCTGGCCTTCGAGATGACGGTGCCAGGCTCGGATGATTCCTGGATAGGTCATCGAGTAGTAGGACATCGCCGGGGTGATGTCGTACTCGTCCCAATCTTCGCGGAACACTTCGACAAGATGGCCCCGTTCGTCGGCGTTTACTTGAAGGTCCCTGAGTTGGATGTCGTGTATATTGGGCATCTAGAGTATACGCTACGTGCGGAAAGCATAGAATTAATGGTTGTCATTCAACTCTACCATCTTTGCGGAGACTTCACCACTCAATTATCATATATTATTCATCTCTACTGACATGAAACAGAACAGTTTGGTTAGTAGAAGTATATATACGTTGTGGATATCTATACGACTGCGTAACATCCGCAGGAGTTACTGAAGAGATCTTGTGATAGGATACGTTGTTATCAGTATAACTCGATCGAGTGTAGTCTTTAGTCACTCCAGATGTCAAGACGTAATCAGGTGCTCCAGACCGAGGTCCGCCATCATATCCCAAATAAAGCGGATATTGGGTAGCCCCATCGGGAACTGTAAGTCTGCTTAAATACCAAGCACTACCCCGATATCCAGATGGTACTGAGGTTGGATCCTGATAGAGCTGGATGCCCCATAAGCGGGGACGAGCTGCTATTACAGACTGCTCCGACCTGAAATCATCGTGGAAGTCAACTGCTTGCTCTTCAGCGATCGTCCCTCCCAGATTTGGGGTGAGACCGTTGATCCCAAGGAATGGAAATAGTAACGGTGTAGAAATGGCGAGGACAACGACTACGAGGACCACGGAGCGTCTCGGTTCGTGATTCGAAATGAGTTCCGTGATCGATCCAATTATGGCGAAGCCAATTACAAGGACTGCAAATGAGGGCTCAATAACCTCTCTAAGTCGCCATACAAGAGCACCAACGAGTATTACGCCAAGGTAGAATATACCGATAGGCCACTTTATCTTAGTCCACTTATCTAATTCCAATACTGGTTGTGACCGAGTCCACGATAACAGCGCAAGTTGGAAAATAGTCATAAATCCAAGGACACGAACAATAATTGGGTTAATGCCGATTCCGACCATTTTCAGGGCATATGCACCGATAAAAGAGGTATACATTACACTCGGCAGAATAGATTCCGTTGGGAATTGACGATTACGGATTGCCCTATGAACCTGTGTCAGGATATGTAATCCAACGATACCGGTACTCACTCCAAAAAGTACGTAGGGAACAAAATTGATTAGACTGAAATCGGCACAACCAGCAGCCGTTTCACTTAAACAAATCGGTTGTGATGGGGCGCCAAGTTGGAGGGAAGTCACTCCAATTAATGATAAAACTGAGTCTGTTGTAGATGGGATTATATTGAAAAAAACATAATATATGGATAGCGGCAACAGTAACCACAAGACACTCAGTATCGAGATCTGCGAGTAATCACGTGTATTCTCCTCCAAAGCCTTTGTAATGCTTTTTGCGCCCGCCAGCATTAATATTGATGCAGTCGCCAAAGCAAATACGAGCGGGTGGATGAACGGTAGAATCATACCGATAGAGAATGCCACCAGCACATATCGACCGTCTCTAGTATTGGCTGCTCTTAATGCAACAGCCACAAAGAGGAGAGCCAACGGATACGCCAAATGGTTGGAGTGATATATTGAGCGAGAGAAGAGCCAAGTTCCCATACCCAGAGGAACCAATGGTGCTAATGAAAGCCCAACTCTGTCACTATCGATATTTTCTGGAAGTAGATGCTGAAATAGGAAAACAATAGCAAACGGTGAGAGGACTCCCATAATCAAAACAGTAGGCCGCCAAACACTAGCAGAGGATACAATAGATGTAATAGCTGAATTGGTTTGAAACGCAACGTACTTATTGAAACTTACATGGCCTGCTTGAACGATAGACTTCGCATGTGCCGCTTTAGCATAACTATCGGGTCCATAAATTGTCCCATCAACAAGAATTGACGGGAGAAATAGCAAGAGGACGGTCATAGTCGCAGCCGTGAGCACCGCGTATATTCGATGTTGTGTGACAAATATAAACGCGCTGCCCGCGATCCAGACACAGCTGATTGATAGCCATCCCCACCATGGTAAATAATCAAATATCGTTGTATGATACCCGGATTTCGAATGAAATCTTAGTACTAGAACAGCAATTGATACAGACAGGAAAAAGAATATTGAGAAGAACTTCTCTCTCTGCTGTTCAGCAATCACATGCCGTTCAATGTTATGGCGACTACTAAAGATATCGCTAGCACGCTGTATCGGTTATCTTGATCCTGACAATCTACCTGCTACCTGCTGTGGAATCAATTGAGCCGAATGGCCAATCCATCACTCATAAAGGGGTGCCTTCTAAACGATGTCGTGTGAACGTCTCCCGATCGGCTCTCAAAGTTTTCATATCGGATTTTGGAAGCAATATTCTTGGATTTATTTTATTGATATTTCTTACTCGGACGCTTGACGCTGGTGTACTCGGTTCATTCTTTTTATTTCAGGCGTTGCTCGGCCTCCTAGCTATTCCGGTAGACTTCGGAATTCGAAGCGCTGTAACGAAGCGAATGAGTGAAGGAGAATCAGCTAGCGATCTGGTCTCTACAGCAATTCTGTTAAAGTTACTTCCTTTAATTGCTATATCTGGACTACTATTACTATTTAGACACCGTGTGAGTGAATATCTGGGGGCTTCTCTCGTCTCGTTACTAATACTTGCACTCTTTCTTCAAGAGGCAGCAAAGTTTTCATTAAACGTAATCAAAGGAGAGCTACGTGTTGGAGATATTGCAATACCATCCTTCGCGCAACAATCAACGTTCGTTGGATTGGCAGTAATATTCGTATTTCTTGATTTTGGAGTGTCCGGCGTCGTTTACGCCCTCATAGCAGGATACGTGTCAATGCTGATTTGGGGAGTACACAGAATGTCAATCGTACCAGGAAATTGGTCCTGGTCGGCGGCCCGTTCACTGTGGGACTACGCAAAGTACGCATCCGTCTCAATGGTTAGTGGGTTCCTATACAACTGGATGGATCTCGCAATAATTGGCCTCTTTCTTTCGCAAGCTGATGTAAGCATTTACGAAGTTTCATGGAGATTAACAACTATTGTAATGTTACTCGGTCAGGCGATGGCAGTAAGCGTATTCCCGAAAGTGAGCCAGCTTGACGCTGGCGGAAACAACGATCGCATTGAGGATCTAATTCCCAAGGCGATTTCTCCGGTTATCTTTCTCGTGATCCCGGCCTTTTTCGGGACCTTGTTACTCTCGCAGGATATGTTAGGTGTCGTATTCGGTCAAGAATACAGTGCGGGTTGGTTAGTGCTAGTCATCCTTATGGGTGAAAAGGTAATCCAAACAATACACGTTATCATCGGTCGAGCACTCCAGGGTATCGACAAACCACGATTGGCTGCAAATTCTTCTGTGATTGCAATTATATTAAACGTGGTTCTTAACCTGATCTTCGTATGGTGGTTTGGTCTTATCGGGGCGGCCATAGCCACGTTACTATCGTTTACAGTAAATACAGCACTTCATGCCTACTATCTTTCAAAATTTGTCAGAATCACACTTCCGTTTAGAGAAATATTCTGGGCAATTGTAGCGTCGTTCGTTATGGCCGCTGGACTCCTAGTGATGAATACGGTAATCAAGATTGACTCTATCGTAACACTAAGCGGATTCATCATTATGGGAATCTTGCTATACGGTATAGTAGCATATTCAATTTCCCCACTTCGAGGTGTAGTAAATGATATTATAACTCAGATGAAAAATTAGTGCTACTTCAACTCTGACTTAAGACCCGAGCGAAAGAAGTTGCCTCTAGGAATTCATCGATTCACGACTGAACGAGACCGGTTTTTCTGGATAAGGATGTTCATAGAGGGAGCCAGACCTAATCGAGATGGCCATTCGAGAGCTGGCGGCATACGGGCTGCCCGTGCGAAGTAACAAGCAATATACTACCGTAGACAATTCTAAACAACCAAGTATGGAGATCTCCGTCGCCATGTGCACATATAACGGTGCGGATTACCTGTCAGATCAAATTGAGTCTATTCTCGAGCAGTCAAATCGCCCTAGCGAAATCGTTGTTCGGGATGACGGGTCCACTGACGGGACAATGGCGATTCTCAAAGACTATGCTCAAGACTATCCCGAATTATTTGACGTTAAACAAAACGAGGAGAATCAGGGTATTGTGAAAAACTTCGAGAAGGCAATTCAGGCCTGTTCGGGTGATTATATCGCCCTTTCTGATCAAGATGATGTTTGGAATCCAATGAAAATTAAGCACCAAGCATCAGCACTCCAACGGTCAAACGCAATTCTTGCATGTCATAATTCATCGGTAGTTACGAAGACCTTGGAACCGGTCGGAGATCTATGGTCAGAAGTTTCACCATCGTACAAGCCACAAACACAGCCAAATCCGACGAAAATAGTACGTGAACTTGCACAACGTAATTTTGTTCAAGGAGCAACGATTATGTTTGATGCTAGGTGGACAGACCATCTCCTCCCGCTCCCGGAGGGGTGGCCACATGATCACTACTTAGCCGTTCACGCAGCACTCCGTGGCGGACTCATCCCCATTGACGAAGAACTTATTCGATATCGACAACACGATGAACAGGAAGTCGGAGTTACTAATAAAAACATAGTCGAACAATTTCAAGATAATCTTAAATCTGGATATGAACAATCCCGCATCAAGCGTTGGCAACAGGTTTATGAATTCGTGAGATCCTGTGAGGACTCTGAACTCGGTCCGGAAAAATCATGGCTCGAAAAATTTCTTAAAAAGAAGGTCAGGTACGAACAAAGACGATCTGAAGCCCTATGTGGAGAAAGTCTGATTACTGGGATCTCAGCAATATATTGCAATCTAACTACAGGTTCTTACTCCCAATTCGATTACGGGATTCGAACTGCTGCGAATGACATTACTATGGTTTTTCTCAAACCTATTATTGATCTATAATCTTCATTAGCTGTCACTGTCTAGTTAATCGCTTGAGATATGAATAGGTCGTAAAGTGTCTGGTCCAAAGATGCCACAAACCTCACAAGAGTGCCACGTTGAATAGCGATATATTCGGTGGCTATCACGGATTAGAAGGACGAAGCCAAAGAATACGACTCTGGCTATGGAGATCGGTCTCCTCGACTTGGTTGAGAAGAGTTGGCGGGTAGCCAAAATCAGTTCATCCTAATTAGCCGGGCTGGAGAAGAAATGACATTATAAGCGTCTGCAACGATCGATCGATGGATATTTTTCATTGATTCTGACATATTCCGATCTATAAAATGGCTATATGAAGCTATGAGATAAATGTCAGAGATCCGCTTTTTGTAAACGCCACGAAGTTGTGGATACTCGTTAATATACTCATTTGCAATTGATATTCTATCTTCAGTCATTTTATTTATATTGCCAGAGGTGTTTTTGCTGTGCTCTCTTTTGTACGCCAACGGCTCAGGGATATACTCAAATGTAAAGTCTCCAGCGATACGCAACCAAAACTCATAGTCATCACATCCATACAAGGAATCATCTAATAATCCATGCAAATCAAAGCACTTCTTCTTAATCATGGTAGTAATAGTTATTGGGGGATTAGACAAGAATATGTCTTTAATTCTATCTAAACGGCTTTCAGATACCGATTCAGTGGATAATCTTTGTTTCAGTGTTGTATTCTCATCCATGATGATAACATCGCCGTATACAACTCCAAGTCTATCATCACCATCCTTGAAAACCTGGAGCTGTTTCTCCAATTTCTCCTCGACCCACCGATCGTCTTGATCAATGAAACATATATAGTCGCCTCTTGCGCTTTCTATTCCAGTATTACGGGCTCCAGGCACCCCACGATTTGTATCGTGTCTTATTAGCTTTATCCGAGAATCGTTCATATCCTGAATTTTGTCTACCGAACCGTCTTTTGAGTTGTCGTCCACGATTATTATTTCGATGTCTTCTACAGATTGTGAAGTTATACTTGAGATACAATCCTTAATCCATTCTTCTCCATTATAGACCGGGAGGATTACTGAGACCGTGGGCATTATTACTGGCTAAATTCCGGTCCACTGTTAACTCTGACTATAGGAATACCCATCTTTAGCCACTTAATTTCGAGGATTATTTTATTGAATGGTGCTAACTCAAGCAGTTCCTTCGGAGTAACTCACTTGAACGGAAACTGACGCCGGCGTCACTGACAGGACAAAATGCCACAGGCAGGTGGTTTGAGGTCTACAGTACCTAGAATTTCTTCGAACGATTGATAGGCGAGACCAGCAACTGAACAGGTTCTCATATTGTACATCTAACCACTATGTGGGCACGGACTTCTGGGCACTGAATGAATCTACAGATATCCAAGATCCTCTAGCTTATCTTCAACGTTCTCCTGGACGAGCCCGTCAGACCCCTCAAGACTTTGCCGTTCGTGCCGTTCGATCCATTCGTCCAAGCGAGTCTCAAGTTCCAAGGACTTCTCTGAGTTGTCGTTCACAACGTTCTCCGCCTCATCCCGGTCTTTGACGACATCGTAGAGTGCTCTAGTTCCATCAGATCCTCGAACGAACTTGTATCCGTCTGCGTATATCGCTCGCAGTCTGCGGTCGTACACCGACACATCGAACTCCGGATTTTCACATCTTTCTTCCATTTTCTCCACCGGCGGGACCGGATTTAGATACTCCGCGACTATGGGCCGACTGTCGGAGTCAAAAAGCGACGTGCCGACTTGGACTTCCTCAAATCCGGCACCACCTACATCCGGAAGTATATCCGTGACGGTTGCAGGAATGTCGAGAGTACTCACCCTCGAGTTGGCATCGGCGATCATCCCGAGGTACTTGGGAAAGTGGGTGATGAGTGGGACCTTCGTCAGCGTCTCGTGGAGGCTATAGTTGTGTGACATAAGCTGATGATCCCCGATGTTTTCACCGTGGTCACCCAGTATAAATAGCATCGTGTCTTCCCAATCACCCGTCTGTTTGAGCGCGCCTACTATTTCACCGATTCGCTCGTCTGTATACTTGATTTCGGCATCATAGAGTCGCTCAAGGATGTCGAAATCGGCGTCGTCCATCTCGACGTTCCGAACATTATACTCGCGAGCGTTCTGGTTGACGTTCTCCACTTCGGCATCACTCACGTGCTCAGGGATGAACTCCCGCCTGTGGCTTTCTGGGGGTTCGTAAGGGAGGTGCGGCTCAAGGAAGTTCACGAACAGCAAGTAAGGCTGATCTTCACCAATGATTTCGCGTGATTTCGAGACGGCCGTTTTCCCTCCGTCGTCGTCTCTATAATCGAGTTGCCGGTAGGCAGCATTCATACCGTTTTTAATGAGTGATGGTACCGACTGTTCGGAGAGTAGCTTGTCGAGACGGTCGGGCAACGATCTACTCTTGTCGGTAAGGATGTTGACAAAGCTACGGTAACTGTCGCCCCCGAAAAGGGTGAACAACTCATGAAACTCGTCAAATCCTCTTGTCAATCCAAACTCGCTGGAAAACCACGGATTGTTGGCCATTCCGACCGTTCGATATCCGTGTCTATTCACGTAGTCTGCAAGCGTCTCCAAGGAATCCGGTAAACTACTATCGAGAGAATTCGTCCGGTGGATTGTCGGCGGCACACCCGTAAACAAGCTAGCGTGGCTGGGAAGTGTCCACGGTGACACAGAGGTGACCTCCTCAAACTTCGTTCCCTCCTCTGCTACGGAATCGATCGACGGAGTCGTTCGGCGGTCGTGACTATAACAAGAAAAGTTCCTCGCCCGTGCCGTATCAAGCACGAGTATTACGATGTTCGGAGTGTGTTCCTGTGGCCTTGTCTGGCCCATTGTTGATAAATGATGGAATAAGTGTACCACTCTTATACTTGTCTAAAAGCACTGACACAGCTCTCGCTCTCGGAGGGTTAGTCCATGCACTCTGTTAGAACGCGAATCCTGTACACAGACCTAATTCTCGAGTGTAGTTCGAGCGATAGCGAAACCAGGCTAACGTAGCGAGCGATAGACCGACGCGTACTTGTCGGAGATATTCTGTATCGAGAACTCAGTCTCCGCGAGTTCCGATGCTCTCTTAGAATGCCGTCGCATCAACCCCGGGCTGGAAATATATCCCTCAATAGCCTTAGCTATCGAATCGGGGTCCGATGGGGGAACCAGTTGCCCAGCGTCGCCGTTGTCCAGCATGTTGGGAACACCGCCGACTGAAGTTGCGATTGTCGGGACCTCCATTGCCATCGCTTCCATTATCGCCAAGGGCGTCCCTTCACCAAGCGACGGGAGCAGGAACACGTCCGCCACACCGAGTGCAGTCGTTTTTTCGTCTACGAATCCCGTGATATGTACTCTATCTGAGAGTCCGTGCGACTGAATCATCGCCCGCAACTCGTCAGTGTACTCTTTATCACGCTCCGGACCGACTATCAGGTAAGTGACATCGTCGCGGTCCATCCTGCTTATCGCCTCAACCGCGTACTTTTGCCCCTTCATCGGGTGTGTTTTCGCGAGGGTAACGACGACCGTATCGTCCGGACCGATCCCGTACCTGTCCTTCAGTTCCGCAACGGCCGTTTCGTCAACCTCTCGAGGCGCGATCTGCGACGTATCGATACCCCCTGGAATGACGCTGACATCCTTTCCCTGCTGCATATAGAACTCCCTATTGGATTCGGAGATGAGGACGATCTCGTCCGCCAGATAGTTGACGAATGGAATCACGGCTCTGACCAGCCAGTCCGGGTAGATGTTGTCGCTCACGAGGTACCAGACGACTGAAATCCCCTCAAGCTTCGCTGCAAGTGCCGGCTGTAACATCATGAGGCCGTTTAGGTGCACGACATCGGAATCTTGCTCGCGAAAGCGTCGTCGTATCTTCAAAACAGAGGCTGGTAACGTTGCGAGCCATCGTAGATTCCACATGAGTGCCCGAGCCGAGTCGAAGTGCTTGGGCAGGAAATAAGGTAATTTAGCGGTCTCTACTCCCCGCTCACTAGCCATCTCAAGGAAGTCTCCACTTTCTTCAGGAGTTACGATGACATTCTCGAATCCCCGGTCGTTCAGCGTCTCGGACACATCCAGCGTTTGAATCGATATCCCACCGACTGTATTGCCAGGTAGAAAGTGCAGTACTCTCATTATCTCGATCTCTCTTCCGGAATCGCTTTGAACGACTGTCGTGCCAGTGATTCGGCCTCGTCGACGCTCATAGATGGTTCGTAGCTCTCGCCCGCCAGTACGAGCTCCTCGACCTCAGACTGGATGCCACTACTGACTGCGTCGTCCATGCTCACCGTTGCGTCCGAACTGTAGCCAGTATATTCGTGAAACCACTGGCACTTCGGATGGTACGAGACGGCAAGGGTGGGAACTGCCTGGAGGAATGCGAATACGAGCGAGTGATATTTCATACCGATAACTCTATCCACTTTGTTCATACTTCTGACAAACGATTCGGGGTCATTCTGGTACAATCGTAACTCCGTGCTCACCCCGTCGAGTTCAGAGAGCAGAGCCCGAGACATAGAGACATCGTCGTTGAACTCACCGGTGTGCAAGACAAAGACCACCACTCTCTCGACGTTTCGGTGCCCATCGGCGACGCGGTGAATGGCATCAGCTACAGCAGTCACTATCTCGTCGTCTTTCTCCGGGTCGTCGTAATATTTCTCGTACGCAGGAGTGAGCGAAATACCTATCGTCAAGTCGGCTGATGACTCACCGCTCGACGATTCCGACTGAGGATCGTCTCTGCGAACGACTCGATCGAGCAGTGGTGCCACATCGAAGCCCAATACGGGCGAGATTTTGGAGGGACTCGGCAATGATTCGACAATCTCCCGCGAGCGCTCGTCCCTCACTGATACGTTGTCGACCAGCATCACAACGAGTGTGGTGAGAGTCCGGTAGAAGCGGCCGTCGATGGGACCAATCCCGTGGGCGAGCAGATCGACTTCCGTTCTCCAGAGCTTCGCCCAGAGTATCGCCAGAATGTAGAACGAGAACACCTTCACTCGGTCGTAGGAGTCACCCTGAGTGTGAAAGTGAGTTCCACCTGTCATAACGATTCTGTCGACCTTCGCGATCGACCTGAAGATACTACCTACCGAATAGGTTATTGTTTGAACATCGTCATTCTCGAATACTGGTTCCGGACCGGTAGTTACGATGAGCTGTCTCAGCGTGGATCTCTTCGCAAGCTGGCGAACGGTCGCAAGCCCGATAGCGTCGTCACCCGCGTTGCCGAACCCAAAGTATCCGATTACGAGCGTCAAGTCTGTCATGTCCAAGTCAACGTAGCAAGCCCTCAATAGATAGCGTGGTATTGTTGTACATAATCAGGTGGGAAGACTGTTTCACTCTATCCCCTATCTCATAAAGCAAGATACTATTAATTTCCGCTATCAATGCCGATTCAATGGATGGGAAATCTAAGAACGTCGTTTTGATTACTGTCGACGCTCTGCGCCAAGACCATTTGGGATACGCTGACACACAGGAAGCCGTTCCGACACCAAATATCGATTCTCTTGCCGACGAGTCCACAGTCTTCACGCACGCCTACGCCAACGGACCCCATACTCGGGCATCTTTCCCGTCTATTCTAACCGGAACGTATCCTTGGGAGTACGGGGGATACGACCGTATCGTCCCTGATCGACCACACATCGCTGACTGGATGCAGCAACACGGTTACCGGACTGGAGGGTTCCACTCTAACCCGTACCTTGGGCCAGAATTCGGATACGGACGCGGGTTCGATACGTTTCGGTCCGGGAGTGACGAGGAATCAGTCATGGAGAAGTCTCGTAAGTTAGTGATGGAGCGGTTTTTCGGAGAGTCAAAAAATACGCTCGCATACAAACTCATCGAACGGACTCACTCCCTGATGGAGTACGTTACCGGGCAAACCATCGGAGTTCCCTACGTTAAGGGTCAAGAGCTGAACCGGATGGTTGAGAAGTGGTTCAAGACTACGGACTCAGAATCCTGCTTCGCCTGGGTCCACTATATGGACGTTCACGACCCGTATCTACCGAAAGACGATACCCGGAGTTCAGGCGTCGATTCCCGGCGAGCGATCCAGTTACAGAAACAGATGGTCAACTCACCGGATAGGTTATCGACAGCCGATCGAAAGGAACTAAAACAGCTCTACAAAGGGGAGGTAGAGTACGTGGACGGCTGTATCGGGGATCTGTTAGAAATTGTCGATGAACATCTCGGATTTGAGGATACCGTTGTTGGTCTCATTTCCGACCACGGTGAGGCTTTCGGCGAACACGACTACTACAGACACCCACATGAGTTCCACGAAGAGGTCTCGCGCATCCCAATCATGTTCCGACAGCCGGACACGGAAGGGGACAGAGTGGACGTTCCTGTATCAAATGTCGACGTGTTCCCCACCCTGCTGAGCTGTGTGGGCGTTCCAGTTCCCGACGCGTGTTCTGGTCGGAATATCCTCTCAGACGATTTCACCAAGCAAGACGACAGAGGCGTATACGGTCATACCGGTGACCCGAATCAGGGGAAGGCTATGGTCGTCAATAGAGATTGGAAGTACGTCCAAGACATGTCGTCGGACTGGGAGACGCTCTACGATATGGAAAACGATCCGGGAGAACGAACCAACATCGCAGCCGAACGAACCGAGACCCGAAAGCGACTGAAGACAACATTACAGAGTCATTTAAGTGGTCTTGAGGGCGGAGGAACGGAAGTATCGTCCCCCGACGTATCCGGGGATGTCGAAGACCGACTTGAACAACTGGGGTACAAGTGATGAGCAAGCCAGTAAACGACAAGCCGAACGTCCTCGTTTTCATCAGCGACGCACTCCGAGCCGATCATCTCTCGTGTTACGGCTACGAACGCGAGACGACCCCGAATATTGACGAATTCGCTACAGAACACACCAGGTACGAGAACGCGTTCACGCCATCAACTTGGACACGTTCCGTCGCACCGTCGATCCTTACCGGAACATACCCGTCGGTACACGGTGTGAATACGCTCGACGACTTCTTTAATTGTGACCTACCCCGCTGGCCGGAGATTCTTCGGGAGAACGGGTACAATACGGTCGGGATCTCCGCGATTGGTAACGTCTCTTCGGGAATTGGCTTCGACTGTGGCTTCGATGAGTTCGTTGACCTTTACAAAGACGAGTCGCTCACGTCACATCGCACTGAATCGACGGCTGGTGATGAACTGCTTGAACACGAGTCCGGGCGTGTCGTGTTCCCAACAGCTAAGCAGGTTATCGATCGATTCGAAACAGAAGTCCTCGAACAAGATGGGGAAGAACCGTTCTTCTCATTCTTGTGGACGATAGACCCACATGACCCGTATCAGCCCCCAGACGGCTTCGAGGAGTACGTCGATGCTGAATATGATGGGCCGATTGACGGCACACGCGAGAGTCTCCGTCGTGCGTCGAGCGAAGACGACTTCCAGCGACTGATCGACCTCTACGACAGTGAGATCAGACACACCGACCACGCCTTCCGCAACCTGCTGAATCGCCTGGAGCAGTATGGCGTATTCGACGACACGATGGTGATTTTCGCGGGCGACCACGGGGAAGCCTTCGGTGACCACGACGGCAACGTCGGCCATTCGCACGTTCCCTACGAGGAATTGATGCGCGTTCCGATCATCGTTCGCTATCCCAACGACCAACCGAAGTGGGACGGTGACGACGCACTGGTGAGTTTGATCGACCTAATGCCGACGACGCTGGACTACCTCGGTGTCGACAATCCGTCACAGATGGACGACGACGTCTCGGGTCGGTCTGTGCTGAAACGGGGGCGATCCGTCGTTTACTCAGAAACCGACTATGCGGACATCCAGAACTCGTTCTACGCTGTTCGGCGACAGCGCCTGAAGTACATCAAGACTGAATCACCGAACCGTGGTATCCAGCCATATCTACAGAAGCTTATCGATCCAGAATTCATGCTCCAGGTGCTGACGAATCCAGTTTACTTTCTACACCGACGTTTCGGAGAAACTTCTGAGCAGCTCTACGATATCCAGCATGATCCAAAAGAAAGCAAAAACTTGGTAGAATCGAGCGGCCACGTAGACGAACTCCGAGAACAACTGGCAGACTGGAGAGCGAAACTCAAGGATACCGAATCTACTGAAGGCCCGTCTGATGTACAGAATGGGCTTGATGAGCAGACTGAGAAACAACTACGTGAGATGGGATATATTGAGTGACACAACGTATAATCATCAAATCAAATAATACCCTAAAAGGTTCTGTAGTTTTGGCACACGGCAGAAATTTACCAATACCACACACTCTGGCTGGAGTTGAATTCGAGATTTGAGATATATTTCTCAGAACTCTAGCTACTAGCAATACACACGGGTGGCTCTGTTAAACGTACACCCAATGTGAAAATGACTGTCAATTCATTGTGTGGCAGTTGTGCCAATCAGTGTTAATGTGGGTGCTGTGAATGCGGTCAAGCGGACTCAAGATCTGGTATTTGTGTAACGGTTCGATGCCGTTATTGCGGAATTCTCTACGGAAAGATTCGGGCCTGATTAAGGGTCAACGATAAAAATCCATAGAAATCCGCGTTTTGGCAGAAGAAACGCTATCTGATTTCCATATTGTGTTTAATCAAGATTCTCGAGACTGGCGTTGAAGACCGTCTCGAGGATCTCGGTTATCTCTGACTAAGTGTCCTGATCGATGACGTAATAGCAAGATTATTTGCGGCTGACAAGTATTCGTGTGTATGGTAGATTGGGAAGAAGAGCGGGTACTCGTAACTGGTGGAGCCGGGTTTATTGGATCATTCCTGACTGAGGAACTACACTCGCGTGGCGCGGATGTCGTCGTTGCGGACAAATTCACAAAGGGGCACGGACGGATCGCGCACCTCGCTGACGAGGTTGAAATCCGACCGACTGATCTCACGACGCATAAGGGATGTATCGAGGCGACCGAAGGAATCGACCACGTCTTCCATCTTGCTGCAAGCGTTGGTGGGATCCACTTCATTCAGCGTGAGAACATCGGCGGGCTCACCCCGAGCGTACTGATGAATCAACACCTGCTGGAGGCGGCGCGGATCAACGACATCGATCGGTTCCTCTTCGCGTCGAGCGCCTGTATCTACCGGCAACAACACGACAACCTGAACCAGTTCAGTGAGGATCAAGCGATCCCCGCGAACCCCCATAGCACGTACGGGTGGGCGAAAGTCCTCGGAGAGGTCGCGTGTGATGCGTATCACGAAGACAGTGATATCAAGACTGGGAGCGCCCGAATCTTCAACGCCTACGGCCCGCGAGAGAACCTCGACCCGGACAGTAGTCACGTGATCCCGTCGCTCTGTCGGAAAGCCATCGAAGCCGAAGACGGTGGCTCGATAGAACTGTTCGGTGATGGGACCCAGGAACGTGGATTCATCTACGTGACCGACCTCGTCGACGGTCTGATCGAGATGATGGAGGCGAAAGTCGACGGCGAACCGCTCAACATCGGTAACGCGAAAGAAGTCGTGTCGATGAACCAGCTCGCGGAGAAGATCATCAAAATCAGCGGAAAGGACCTCAGCATCGAACACGACCTCTCGATGCCGACTGGGACGGACAAGTACGCGGCAGATACGACAAAAATGGACGAGGCACTCGACTGGGAGCCCTCGGTCGCGCTTGACGACGGACTCGAACGTGTATACGAATACGCAGAGGATGAACTCGAAGGAACTAAACAGACCGCCGTCGCAGACGGAGGTGACTGATGAGTGAATGGAACGACGAGCATGTGCTCGTCACCGGCGGTGCGTCGTTCATCGGAAGCCACCTTGTTGAAGATCTCGTCGCGGAAGGCGCAGATGTCCGCGTAGCAGACGATTTCTCCAGCGGAGAACGAGAGAATCTTTCGGCGGTTGAGGACCAGATCGAGATCGTCAGCGGGAATCTCAAAGATCGGTCGTTCGCTGACGAAGCTACGGCAGACATCGATACCGTCTTCCACCTTGCCGCGGACCACGGCGGCCGAGGATACATTTCAAACTATCCGGCGAACTGTGCCTCGAATATGGCGCTCGACAACATCGTGTATGAGTCTGCCGCCAAGAATGGCGTCGATCGGATCTCCTTCGCCTCGAGCGCCTGTACGTATCCGACGGACATCCAACAGGAACGCCAGCGACTCCGCGAGGACATGGTGAGCTTCGAGGAGCGTGGCGGGGCGTACGCCGACGAAGTCTACGGCTGGGCGAAGCTGATGGGGGAACGCTCCCTCCGAGCCTACCAGGAGCAGTACGACATCGACACGAGTATCGTCCGGATATTCACCGCGTACGGCCCTCGTGAGAACGAGACCCACGCGATTGTCGCGTTCATGGCGAAGGCGTACGCGGAACAGGACCCGTTCCCAATCTGGGGTGACGGGGAACAAACGCGGAACTTCACCTACGTCAAAGACATCACGCGTGCCCTTCGGCTCGCCGCTGAGAACATCACAGACGGGACTCCAGTAAACGCCGGAATCAGTCGGTACGTCACAATGAACGAGGCGGTCGAGATCATCTTCGACGATCTCGACTGGGAGCCTGACGAGATTGACTATATGACCGACAAGCCGCAGGGCGTTCGTCACCGGGCCGCGGACACAACCCGCGCGGAGGAACTGCTTGGGTGGGAGCCGGAGTACACCGTGGAAGAAGGTATCAAGAACACGCTCGACTGGTACGTCGACGCGCGTGACAAAGAGTACGTTCGGGAGAACCTCGAAACGCTGCTCCACGAACGATAACCTCTCGTCTCGGATATTTTAATGGCCGACGCAAACAAGGAGTACGTTCTGGTCACGGAGTATTTCCATCCAGATACGGCTTCGACAGGCCAGCTCATGACCGATCTCGCAGTCGGTCTCGAAAAGCGTGGCTTGGATATGACGGTTCTCACTGGTCAACCGAACTACCACAGCGGCGATAATGAGAAGCAACCCCGAGTGTCCACTCACGAAGGTGTTCAGATAAAACGCATTCGCGCACCACAGGTTCGTCAATCCTCGATTCCACGTCGCCTGTTCAACTGGGCGATCTTCACGGTGTGGATGTTCTTTGCGCTACTTTTGAGTCGTCCACAGAAAGAGCGTGAGGTCGTTTTCGTCTCGAATCCGCCGTTCCTTCCGGTCGCGATGTGGCTCGTCTGTCGCATTCGTGGCTGGGAGTACACCTATATCGTCTACGACCTGTATCCGGATCAGCCCGTCGAACTCGAGTATATTCCCGAGGGGAGCGTTCCCCACCGGATCTGGGATCTGCTCAATCGGCGAGCCTTTCTCGCGGCAAAACACATCGTCGCACTTGGTCCGGTCATGAAAGAGCGTATCAGCCGGAATGCGGGGCCAAAGTTCGACGACAGTAAGGTCGAAATCATCCATAACTGGGAGGACGAGGAGTTTATTCAGCCCATGGATAAAACGGAAAACTGGTTCAGCGAAGAACACGATCTCGTCGACCAGTTCACCATCCTGTACTCGGGAAATATTGGGGAGTTTCATGACCTCGAAACACTTGTCGAAGCGGCTGCAGAGTTCGAAGACGAAGACGTCCAGTTCCTGATCATCGGTGAGGGTGACAACAAGGGCACCATCGTTTCGCTGGCCGACGATCTTGGACTGCGTGGCGATACGGTTCGATTCCTTCCGTATCAACCGTGGGACGATCTTCCGTACAGTCTTACTTCGGCCGACGCCTCTGTCGTCACCGTGAAAGAAGGATTCGAAGGGATCTGTGTCTCGAGCAAACTCTACACTGCAATGGCAGCTGGTGAACCGGTCCTCACGATCGCTCAACCAGATGATGACGAGTCGCAGATCGTGGATACCTTCGACGCTGGGATCCATGTTGCACAGGGTGATGTATCAGGGATCGTTGAGGCGATCGAGACATGGCAAACGGACCCTGAGCTCGCGGATCGACAAGGGACCAACGCGCGCCACGCATTTGAAGAAAACTTCACGACGGATGCCTCGATCGACGAATACTACCGGATGCTTGTCGGGACTACGTCTCCGCAATCGCCTGACGCATGATTGATTCGTGACCGAGTTCGATTGACTCTCCGGCCTCCAAGAGTTCCTCAATATGCCAAAACTGTGCGTCACCCGCATCTGAGCCTGCTTGTACGTCGCCAGAGACCGCGCTCCGAGTCGTTCGGTAGATGATGACTAAGACGTGTGTTCCGTCCCCGTGATCGATCAGATTCGTCTCGAACAGTTCGAGATCGTCTGGAGAAACTGAGACCCCAGTTTCTTCTCGTAATTCTCTCGCAGCGGCGAGCTCAGGTGGTTCGTCTACCTCGAGGAAGCCGGCTGGGAGACTCCACGACCCGACGGCCGGTGGGTTTGTTCGTTTTACTAACAGTACCTGTTCGTCGTCGATGACGAGGACGCCTCCACAGGGTTTCGCATTTCGATAGACTGGTTGTGAACAGTGCCCGCAGTACGCTCGCTCACGACCCTCGATGTGTTTTGATTCAAGCTCTGCGCCGCATTCACCACAATAATTGGGAAATTCCATCATTATGTAACAAAATCAAAAAGGGTGTTAGTTATCCTCACAAACGACTTCCCGGAGCATCTGAAGAAGTTCCGGATAATTCTCAGCGAGTACCTCGACATCCTCGGCAAGTTCCTCGTCGATCCGCTTTTCTACTTCCCACTTGACGTTGCGGCGGCGATCCTGATCGCCTTTCGCTCCCGCGAGCACCTGCCGGTCATTTTCGGTTAAGAGGGCGCGAGTTCGAGCCACGATATCTCACCCATTCCACGTCGAGTTAATTAGGAATGTCGACCGGCCGTGAACGCGGGACCGCATCCGGACTGTTGCGCATAGGCAACGATTAAGTGCGTGGCGTGAGATGGATCGATTACAGAAGCGCGGGACGCCTCAACAGTGAGGCCGATGCTGGAGACATCGACCCCTGCGCTTCACCGGAGTGATGAAGCATGTTCGATCAGCCCTCGCCGGTGATGAATCCACCGGCACGACGACAGCGGAAACGGTTCAGACCACCCACTGGACAGGGCACCGGTCACGCCCACGTAGCAAGGCCAGACACCCGGGGAAAGCCATCGCGACACTGGTTCGAGGGGCAGCGATGACTGACCTCGATGCGATCCGCGATGTCTACGCTCGGATCGAGTGTGATCTGCTCGTGGTCGGAGACTCGATCATCACCGATCGCCACCATGCGTCGAGTGGCAACTACGAGGAGACCGACCCACAGAACCAGATCGGCGGGATAATTCCCGCGTATCCGTTGTCGGGCTGGCTGCGCCACGGCATGGAGTCGGTCGTCCAGAAACGAGGCGGTACCGCGTGCCATCCCGGTGAGGCGAACGCGAACTTCAGAAAGACCGACGTGTACGATCGGGACCTCGATGCCGGGTATCACGAGAAAGGCGCATGCGTCGATACCCCGGCACACGACGACGACGGCTGTGTCATCTTCGACCTGTTCGGCGGCTTCGATGGGGTCCCCGGCACACTCCTGCGCCGGCCGATTCGGTTTTCGCCGGTTCGGTCGAACGTCCAGTACGAACGCGGCCACGCGGAAGGCCATTATCGCCGGCTCAATCGAAACGTCGTCTCTCGAAATCCCGAGGATAACCGCGAACCGCTCCGGAACACTGAGGTCGACGCCGTCGCGAACCTCGACGGCTGCTGGCAGCTCTCCTTTCGCGATCCAAAGCCGGCGTTTCTCGGGCTCGTAGCCGAGGCGATCACATTTCTGGACGACCACAACACCGACTTCATGCACCAGCTCGGCGGATCGCGAAATTTCGGCGGCGGGATCGTCGACTGCGAGCTCATCAACCCGCTCTACGAGGAGCGCGAGCTGAAGCGCACGTTCAACCGCGCGAACGGACCCACAGCCGATATGGAAGAGAAAGACGATCAGTGGACTGAGTCCTATCGTCCCGAGATTGAGAACGCCCTCGCGGACCGACTTCACAGTGATCACGCGTGAGCGATCGACTGAACGGCGCGATCGCAGGTCATCCCGCGACCAGCGCCGCCAACGAACTCCTCGTGGCGTACCGCCACGACATCCACAAGCTCACCGGTGACGCGCACGACCACGCCGACGACATGTTCGCGGGCGTGCCCGTGAACGACCCCGTCCCCCACGGGGCGGACAGTGATGCGGCGGCCCTCAGCCGGCCCGCGGGCCAGCCGCAACAGACCGTCGAGGCCCACGGGAGCCACTACCGACTGTCCCTCTGTACCGGACGGAGTCAACGCGAGACGATCACCGGATCGGACCCGGAGGCGACAATCCGAGAGCTGGTGACCGAATCCGATCCCGAAGCCGACCATCGCGCGTGGCTCACGAACGCAGTTGTCAGCGCGTTCAACGAGAGCGTCTACTACCCTTACACGTCGCTCAAGTACCACACGCTCCTCGTGGGTGCCCTGGTCGACAACTACTGCGCTGGGCACGGATTCGACGAGTTGGCACTCGTTGTCGATCCGGGGGATACCCTTGTTCCCTACCGAACGATCTATACCGACGAGCGGTTCTGTCTCCGGATTTCGCCGGCAGCTACCTGCGAGGACCGGCCATACGCTCGTCTCGGATCCCATCCCCACCGCTCGTGGGCAACGACGTGGCAGCGGTTACCTGCCCATCCGCTCGCCACAGACACCGACCAGTGGGCGCGGGTACTCGATACGAATCTGCGGCGCATCCGGAGTTGGTCGACGGCGCTACAGTATCTCGACGACGTCCGTGACGGGGGTGCGTGGCAGTGAGTCGTATCCAGCAGGTGCTGTGGGAGTTGGAGATCGATTACCTCGGTCATCCGTACTACGTGACGGGCAACGCGATCTATCACGCGATCGGCCAACGCCTCGATGCCGACACCGCACAGACACTCCACGCGAGCCACGGCATGTTCGTGCCCGGCCAGTTCGGTACCTTCCCCGAGGAGCACTCGAAGAGCGGCACGAAGCCGTACCTCGGATCGTCGCTCCCGGAGGTCAACGCGTACGACGATCTGTTCCTGTTTCGGGAGCCGTCCTCACCGTGGTTGCTCGACGGACAGCCACGGGATGCGCTCAACACCCATCCGGTCCGGACACAACATGGCCAGCCAGCGTTTGCCCCCGAGACGATCATGGGTCGACCGGACGACCATCGGTACGACACCCAAACGACGACGTGGTACATCCACGCGTATCTTCACGCGGACAATCCGGATGTTCTCCCCCTCGATCAGGCGACACTCGATGGGCTCCAGTTCGGCGGGCAGCGGAACTACGGATACGGCCGGACCCAACTAAAAGACACGCAGCTGAGTGAGCTCGATGCGCTTGATTACAGTCGACTCCGCGATAGGGAGGCGTACACGCTCACATTCATCAGCCCCTTCGTCCTGCGTTCGGAGTACCCGTCCACGAACGATGTCGACGTGCCATGGTGGTGGGCCGTCGACGAGGAAGCCATCCTTCGTTACCGCGAAGAGCGGATCGTCGAAGGAGCGGACGTGTTCCGGTGTGAGACCGTCGATCACGGCCAAGTTGTTGGCTACAGCGGCGATCGACCGATCGAGACGGCGAAAAACGCGATCACTCGCGTCGGGTCTCACTCGAAGTACGGCTTTGGGGAGCTCCGCATTCGACCGATTGCGGACCACCACCAGCGTGGTGGCAGAGCGCTTGCGAGCGTTAGACGCGGCGAAGTATCCTGACGCACCACTGACGACGCGGCCACAAGACACCCTAATAAAGATGATCGCACTTGCACAGAGAACTTCCTCGAGGCGATGGCCGCGGACTGTACCGTCATCGCGGCCGATCACCCGGAGTCGGCCGCCGACGAAGTGATCGCCGATGCCGGCTTTCTCGTCGAGCCCACGGTCGACGCGCTCACGGAGCGACTCGACGCCGCGCTGGGCGGCGCTCGTCCGCCCACGGCACCCGTCGCCCACGCCCGAGGGTACGACTGGGACGCGATCGCCGAGCAGGCCGAAACGACGTACCGGCGCGCGATCGACGGCACGTGGTGAGGGGCGTTCGGGGGTGGCACGGCTCACCTGGGGGCAAACCCGAAGCGTCGTACTTCGTCACAGGACGTGAGTTGAGAAACTACTATATACTACACGCTACTACATGCTAGTACAGTATGCCCGTCTACCTCGAAACCCACGATCCGGAACTCGATCTTCGACCGGGCACCACGAAGTCAAACATCGTCGCGCACCTGTATCAAAACCCCGAATGGGGGTTCTCTCCGAAAGATCTCGATGAGGATCTCGGCATCCCACGAGGGACGGCCACGACAACACTTGCTCGCCTCTATGACGAGGAATACGTGGGTAAAACTGAAGATGGATATTACCATGCGCTTCCCGAGCGTGATGACCTCCACCGATACGTCGCAAATCTTGATCAGGTGAATCGACTGTTTGCGCACCACCGAGACACAGACGACCCCGACCCCGAAGCGATGACGCCGGCAGAAGAGCCAGATGACGCGGACTTGGAGGCCGAACTCGACGAGCTCGAAGCGGATCTCCGGCATGAGTAGGCACCCGTCTGGAACAGTCTGTTGGGTTCGCGATCCGACGGAAGCACACGCAGACCGCCCGGCGGTCATTTTGGCGCACGACACGCACCCGTTCGGCGCAACCGACTGTACGATTATGTGTATCGGGACGAGCGCCAACAAATATCAGAACCAATACACTCCCGAAATAAAAGATACCCACTTGAGAGGGATTTCACTGAGTAAGGATTCGTATTTCATGCCGTGGGCGCTGTATACGATTCCACCGGGTGCGATCAGGCAGGGAAAACCAATCGGGAAGCTCACGGCTGTTGGTGAGAAGGAAATCAAAAAAGCACTTATATCAAACATTTGATTATTTTGTCGGATTCGATGAATACGCTTTGTACTGATCAGCTGGGATATCTCTCGGAATTGTTGTTCCACGACGAGCCCTCAAACGTGAGCGGCATGAAACAGAAGCGAACTCGCTCACCCACGCCGATCGGGTAGCGTTTTGCGGCGTCCTTGACGACGAAGCTGTGCTCACCGTCGCGAAGGAGATGGCGGCGGACTGTACCGTCATCGCGGTCGATCACCCCGAGTCGGCCGCCGACGAAGTGATCGCTGACGCCGGCTTCCTGGTCGAGCCCACGGTCGACGCGCTCACGGAACGACTCGACGCCGCGCTGGGCGGCGCCCGGCCGAAGACGGCTCCCGTCGATCACGCCCCGAAGTACGACTGGGACGCGATCGCCACACAAGCTGAAGCGGCCTATCGGCGCGCGATCGACGGCACGTGGTGAACGGCCTCGGGGTCAAGCCCCGAGTCACTCGCCTTGCTTATCTGTAGAAACATCGATCTGATTCATCCGACAAAAGTAAGGATCATATTTAATAGTAAGTAGAAAACTATTCAAGTAAGAGATGGCCGTTTCAGAAGACGCAACAATCACGAGTAAAGGACAGGTGACGATTCCGAAACGAATCCGAGACGAGCTCGGGCTTGACGCAGGCACAGAAGTCGAGTTCATCATTGAAGGAGATGGATCGATCCGTGTTCAGCTGAAGGAACCGCCACTCGAGCAGCTTCGTGCTATCAAAAAGCAACTCGCAGACCACGACATCGATGTCGAGAAGATGCGACGGGAGTCGAAGAGAGCTTGGAGCTCACATCTCGACGGAGATGCGCGGTGATATTCCTTGACTCGTGGGTCTGGCTCGAGTTTGTGTTCAGTGGCGACAAGGCTGGTGAGGCCGAATCGGTCATCGAACGCGCGAACACGCCCAAAGAGGGTGGACTCATTGCGCCAACGATCATCGCGGAGGTCTCATATCGAACGCGTGTCGTCGAGGACAACGAAACAGCGGAAAGAGCAGTTCGTGCGATCGGAGAGTTCCAACATATCGAGAGTATGCCGGTAATCGACGAAGTCGCCGCGTATGCTGCGGAGCTTCGATTCAAATATTATGACCCGGGAGAACGGGAACTGTCGTACGCAGACGCCATACATCTCGCAACCGCCGCCATTCACGACGACTGTGACACACTCTATTCTGGCGACCCGGATTTTGCTGGTCTTGATGAGATTGAGACCGTAATCCTGTGATGGGGGAGCGCGGGCTGAGAGCTCCCGCTACGCACTCGCAGCGGTATCGGCGTCGCCGCGATCGAGGAGGGGATAGTCGATGTGGACCTCGATCCGATCGAACGGGACGACGGGTTGGATCGCGCCGCTGGGGCCGCCTTCTTCGAGGGTGAGGATCCCTAACACGTCGAGCTGCTTCAGGTCCGAGTGGACATCCGACACGTCGCGATCGACGAGCCGGGCCGCCTCGCGCATGCTCTCAGGGGTCTCTGCCGCGATCGCGCGGATGAGCTCGAGGCGGAGCGGGGTGAGGCTGTCGACGAAGTCGTCGTAGGTTCCGAACTGGAGCGTCGCCGTTCCGTCCTGGGTGTCGAGATCATCGGCGTCGACATCCCGGACGAACTGGAGTGTGTCTTGGCGGAGCTGTTCGCGGTCGCCGACGGTGATATGGAGTGTGGTCATGAGTGGGATATTGGTGAGACGGGTGCGGTCGATCAGTGGGGTCGGGGCGGGTCACCGCCGACGGCCTCCCAGTACTCATCGGCGCTCGCCCAGAACTCCACGAGTCGGTCTTCCATCCCCGGAAACTCGATGTCGTCTCTGTCGCCGGCCGCGGTGTGGTGTTCGTGCCCCTTCGTGTCCTCGTGCGAGTTGTCATACCGGACGAGTGTGAGATCATCGAGGGTGCCCAAGTGGAGCGTGTACTTCCAGCCAGAGGGGTATGTCTCGGTATCATCGGTCGGCCGAAGCACGACGTTCTCGACGAGGCCGGCTTCAACATGCGTATACTGGAAGAGCGGCTCCTGTGGCATCCCCTACGTGTTGGGACAACGGCCAACAGTATAAGTGTTGGGCGAGACTCCAACAAACCCCAAACTGTCCCCGAGTTCTCTCTGGCCGAGGGGTCTCCGTACGTTCGTCCCAGACTGTCGTCGGAACAACCCCGTCGTCGATCTGAGTTTCAACGAGATGAAGCCGTTCGATGAGTGCGAGGGCCAACAGCGGCGGCGTGTGTACGATAACTGTCAGTCTTGCCCGTACGCAACGTCGAGTGCGAGGTCCGCCTCCGTGTAGTGGCGCTGGATCTTGCGGTCACCGAGTAGTCGGTGGAACGCCGCCTTCGAGAGCCCGGCGAGCTCCCGAGCCTTCCCGAACGAGAGATATCCCTCCCGGTACAGTGAGACTGCGAGTTCCTGCCGAACGATCGGCTCCCGATCCTCGGGCGGTGCCGCCATCGCATCTAGCACGTCGGATGGGATATCGATACTGCTCATACCTCCCAATTCGGTGTAATGCTACTTAGTGGCGCCGTTCAGTACGGATCCGTCCAGTCACGCCGATGCCGGCTTCCTCGTTGAGCCCACGGTCGACGCACTCACGGAGCGGCTCGACGCCGCACTAGATGGTGCCTGCCCACCGACATCACCCGTCGCCCACGCCCGGCAGTACGACTGGGACGCGATCGCCGAGCAGGCGGAAACGGCCTATCGGCGGGCGATCGACGGCGCGTGGTGAGCTAACCGACGCGGTCGATACCACGCGCTGTGTACACGCCCAGTTGCGAGCAAGCGTCGATCCCGGACGCCCACCGCAGGCGGGAGAATCTGATGAGGCCTACATCGTGTGAGCCCTCCCGAAGGACTAAACGGATATCGGTCGTATATCGTGGCATGACCTCGATCGTGCGGGACGAGTCGATTCGGTCCGGTGAGCCGCGTCTGGAGGGAACGCGGATCACCGTCCGCGATATCAAGCGGCGCGTAATCGATGCCGAGGAGGATCCACACGTCGTCGCCGGCGAGTACGGGATCTCGATGGCCGAGTGTTTCGGGGCGCTCGCACATTACTACGAACACCGCGACGCGTTCGAAGACGCTGAGCGGGCGGCCGAACGGACGCGTCGCGACGGCGAGCGCCAAACACGCAAGCTCGTCGACGAACGCCGCGGTGAGACTGCCGAGTCGACTGAGGACGCCGCGGAGTCGTGAGCCGGATTCTCGCCGACGTGAACGTGCCTGAAGAGTACGTCTCCGCACTCCGTGGTGACGGTCACGATGTCGAGTACTCGCGGGAGATCGCCGCACTTGGTCCGGAAGCGACCGATGACGCGATCGTGGCGTACGCCGCGTCCGAAGGGATGGCGATCATCACGACCGATGTCAAAGACTTTGCTGACCGAGACGCCGCGGTCCCGGTCTTCGTCGCCCCACAGGACATGACTGGTGGGGCGATCCGTGCGGCGGTCGCCCGCATCGAGGCGCTACCGTTCGATCCGGCGGAGACAGATCCCATCTGGCTCTCTGCGCTGTGATCGCCGACGCGGACTTCTGCGTCGAGCCCACGGACGACGCACTCACGGAGCGGCTTGATGCCACGCTGGGTTGCGCCCGGCCGCCGACATCACCGGTCGACCACGCCCGGCAGTACGACTGGGACGCAATTGCCGAGCAAGCAGAAACAACCTATTTGCGCGTCATCGATGAGAACTGGCAGAAATATTTCAGTGCCAAAAAGACGACGGTAGAGTCCCTCTACAGAGGTACTATCAGACTTTGGAACGATTCAATGCTTGTGGAGAGTGCGCTTCCTGTGGACACCGTTGTGTCTACAAAGCGCGTCGTGGAAACAGGAAACCCCACCCTCTACGAGCGAAGTCGGTAGACTGAGCGACGTAGGGTGGGGTAGTTGAGAGACCGCAAACCCAGCACTATCCCCGCAGCGAGCCCAAGCGAGAGTAGCCCCCACGCGACTGCCGCACTGCCGGTCACAACCAGTGACGGGACCGCAAGCCGAGCCAACAGGACAGTGATGAACGCAACGCTCCCGCCAGCAAACAGTACGAAGAGAGTGGCCCACGCACCTACCCAAGATTGAGACAAAGTGCGTACAGACGGCACCCAGCCGGCAGTAGTCGCAGAGCCGGTCGACGCCGCAGCTGAAGTCAGATCTCTTTCACCGGAGGCCACAGTACCGTCTCCTCGGAGAGCAATCTCCTCGTCACCGACACCAACCGACCCATCACCTCCGCTACCATCCGTCATCGCCGTCTCGCTAGTGGAACCACACTGGGCACCCTCCGAACTGTCCACACCACTCCAAACTAACCAGTACCGATAGGTCTGTGTTTGGGTGTCCCGTTCGAGAAACCCAGCCTGGACCAGATCCCGTAACGCCTTATTACTCGTTGTCCGCGAGTTGAACTCCAGATCGGGATAGGTCGCTTCGAGGTACGCTTGAACATCACTTCGCGTGAGCGCTTGCGTTGGGCTCGCTGCGCCACGATCGATAAACGCCTCGAGATACTTGTATCGTGCGTGCCGTGTGACTTGATCAAACTCAGCATCAATGAGCGCGACAGCCAGCGCCTCGGGAAGTACCTCAGAGCATATTGCTTGGTTGGTCATTATTTGGCGCTTCTCAGACCCCCATTATATTCGTTTTGGTCAGAATAGCCGCAAACAAAGTTTTTATATATTCCGACTTCTAGCCAGCGCGCATTTGTTCATCATATAAAAAACCACATGGTTAGTGAACGGTCGTATAGTCTCCTAAACGCCCGTTTAACGTATTCTACGCCCGTTTACTCCTCGAATCCGTTATTATCACCCCCTGAGTGCGCTGAATCGTCAGCAATGACGAACCACGACACACTGACAAACCGAGTCGAAACGGCCTATCGGGCGGCTGGCTACACGATCGACGGTGGTCGAACCGACCAGCGAGGTCCAATTGACCTCCGCGTATCCCGCGCTGGACAGCAGATTGCTGTGCTTGTCAACGCCAGCAACGTCATCAAGCCGGGAGTTGTGCTCAAAACCGTCGACCAACTCACCGCGCCCGAAGAACCAGTCCACATCGTAACCACATCCGCACAACATGCTGCGAGACTTCAGGCTCTCCTCGAGCATCCAGTGGCAACGTGGACGGCAGCCGGCGCAGCGTGCTACACCCAACCGGCTCCGTTCATCCCCGACGGCAACGAGCGGACCTATACTAACCCATGCGTGTGGGTCGCAACAAGCGACGAGCAACCGGCGCCTGTTGAACCGATCCTCTCTGTTGAGCTCTCCCCCGCGTCCGAGCAAGAGGCCGACGCTGGTGACCGACCCCCGGTGCGCGATAGCAACGAGCCTGAAACCCAATTCGAGAACGACACCATCGGGACAGAGGTCACCCAGTCCGAGCGCTGGAATGGTGCGATTGAAACAGGACCCCGCTACGATGCGTGGATAACGGAACACGACGGACGCTGCCCGCCTACAGAACGACCGTCGCTCCTCTGGACACCCTTCGTCCCGCAGTGCTCGTCGTACGAGGAGCACACCACGGTCATGATTCTCGACGGCGAGTTGACGCTCAAAGAGAATCGACTCACCAACATCGGACTCGAGCAAGCTCGCAGTCCCGCAGTGACTACAGCGCAGCAAGACAGCCCGAACAGCCGGCCGTTCACGACAGTCCATCTGATCCCCCGAACGGACTGGAACAGCATCATCAACGCTACCGAAAAGTAACCAGAAATGTCAATTCAAATCGATCGAATTGAACGGATCCAATCGCCGGATTCAGATGACGACGGCGCCGAGGGGCTTCCAGCTCCGGAGGACGTCTCCCCGTTTCAGACCGCAGTACGGTCGCTTCAAGGCGGCGCAAAGCAACGAAAAAACGCGATTCGCATCCGACTCCCACGAGACCCACAAGCGCGAGCGGACCTACCAAACGATATCGCCGGCGTCCTCGTATGGATCATCGCCGATGTCTGTGGCGAAAGCTGTATCGAGAGCCTCGAAATTCTCATGTATCCGGGAAAATACGGACTGGAGTTCGTGCTCCACCCGCGCCCGTACGGGCTTAATGAGAACAGCAACACCCAGTCGACGCTCGATTCGTCTGAAAAAAAGACCTACGCGCAGCCACTGAGCAAGCTCAAGCAGTCGGTGAAGCGCCGCTACCCGGCGGCCGTAACCGCAGAAGTCGGTCACCTCGATCTCGAGCCAGTCGGGATTTCTGATGTGACGACGACCCGCCTCTACTCGCATAAAGACGGCAACAGAGAAACGCCCGGCAACAGCAAGACAAAGCCGCTCAAAGCGCTTTTCGACGCCTTCCGGGAGAATCATGACCCGTTCATCTATCAGGTCATCGTGAGCGGGAAAGATGGCCAGTATAACGCGTCTGTCCGCTGTGCGACCTACCGACCAAAAGATACCTACAGCGGCGACCGTGACTTTGCGCGACTCGTCGAACAGGGCAAGCCGTCGGACCTCTCGCGAGTGTTCGCGCCTGGAAACTTCACGTCGAACCACGACCCACGGCTCGCAGCCGGCCTCTGGAAGACCAGCTACACCAAGCGCGTCAACGGCCCCGACAAATGTCGTGTCGAGTACAACGACGAGCGAACAAACCAGCACACCAGCCGCAGAGAGGTTCGAGCCCTCGCGGACCGAAACCGCAAAATCATCCTCGGAAAACGCGAACACCGCCGGCTCATGTCGGGCGACACGAGTGCGGAGAACTTCCTCAAAGAAGACTACAACCTCTATGGATGGTTCTCGCTGTTTGAAGCGCAGCTTGGACCCTTCGTACAGACAGTCACCGACAGATGGGAGACAAATCCATGGCTGGACGTCGAGGGCCGATCAGAACCAGCGTTCCACTCGGTTGAGCCGATCATCATCGAGACCGACGCAGAGTTCGGATATGGCAAGGGGGCAACCGACGAAGCGTCTGGTGAGCCAGACGTCCAAAACGAGGGCAACCTGCCACACCGGAGCTACGAGAACACCGTCGAGCGAACCTTCACCGAAGGGGGTGACGACATCGAGAAGGTCGAGCAGACGACCGATTCGCTTCCAGACCTTCGGATCTGGACCGACGAGCAGTTCATCCGCACGCTTGGAATCGCTGTTGGCTCGACAATCGTCGCCTTCGAAGTCGAGGATGAAAACAGCACAAAACCCTCGAACACGCTCAAAAACGCCGAGCGGGCCATCGCTGCTGGCCGGCACGTCATCTTTGCGTTTACCCAAGATCAAGTTGAGCGCGGCTACCAGAACCTCAGTCGCGGCTACAAAAAGAAGACGCCTGATGGGAACGCCGCTATCCTGTACAACCAAACTGACCCAGTGCGGACCGTCGATGGACGCAGCGTCGTCCGTCGCGGGAGCGGGGCAACCACGTATGAACTGCGTGGCAGAGAACTGACCGCCAGCGACGACCATGGGGAACTCGTCCGTGGAGACGCAAGCGAAGACGTCAGCACCTTCGACTGGCCGATTGCTGGTGAGTCGACCGACGAGGACGGTGACTCCACCGGCCGGTGTGGCTACTACCGAAAGACCGAGGATGGAATCCACCGCGTTGAGACTCGCGACGGCACGGCCATCATTACCTACAGCGAAAAGAAGGCGTTTCTCGCTGACTGGTGTTGGATCTATGAACCCCACATTCCCATGGGGTTCGGCTACCTCGACCACGTAACGGTCACCTACCTCGACGAGGAGACAAACCAGATCGAAGTGTACGACCCCACCCCGGAGTGGGCGACCTACGAGCGAACAGAAACACAAAAAGCGGGCTTTGCGGCCTTCTTTGAGCGGTTCATTGTCGCTCGCGATGGTCCACAGCTCACCTACGACGCGCTCGAAGAGACGTTCAGTACCTGGTTTGAGGGTCACTCGCAGTACGATGCGCCAGTCAGGTCCGTCATCGGCGGATACCTCCCCGATGCGTTCAAAGACGCTAAAACCGGTGGGACGGGGAACAAATACCAGTACTTCGACGGCTACGATTGGCTGTTCGACCCGACGATCGACTCGCCGCATCAAACGGGCCCGCCAGCAGATTACGACCCTGATGACGCTGCGGACGCTAGCGAACCCGACGATGATGCTGTGGAAGACAGCGACGATGATGTTGGGGAAGACGGCGATGATGTTGGAAAAGACGGCGACGACGCTGGGGAAGACGTCGAAGATCCCGACGACGCTGCAGAAGACGACGAAGACCCCGACGACGCTGTGGAAGACGACGAAGATCTCGACGATGTTGTCGAAAATGGTGGCAACGATACTGGAGGAGAAGACAGCGACGATGACGCTGAGGAAGGCAGCGACGATGACGCTGGAGAAGACGACGAAGACCCCGACGATGCTGGGGAAGACAGCGATGATGACGCAGGAGATGATGACGACGATGATGCTGGAGAAGACGACGGCGCTGGAGAAGACAGCGACGATGACGCTGGAGATGATGACGACTCCGACGGCACTGTCGAACGAGTCGACGACCTCGACGATACTGTAGAGAACGCACCGAACGAATCCGACGCCACCGAGGCGGAATCCGAGGAACTCGACGACACCACGGAGAACACCTCCAGCGAGGACACGAGTAGTACCGACACCAAAGACACGACGAGCGTCCAAAAAACGCTCACTGGCGCCACTGAGGGAAGTGACGACGGCGAGGCGACGGGCACGACTCCCGACGCGGTAGAGGAGTCTCACCCAGACGACGCCTGACCGCACCTCCCTCTATGTGAGCACCACAGCGACACCACCTTTGTACTCCACCGATTCAGATGACAGACCCCACCTGGCAAGCGATCGAACTTGCTGTTGACCCACGACACCCTCGCCCCCGACACGCGCCGCCACTATCGACGGTCGTCGCAGAGATTGTTCATACCGCATTGTGGAGCCACGACTGTGGCCCCATTAGTTACCTCTCGTTGCCAGGCGTGTTCCGTCACCGAACCCTAGTGTGGGCAGGGAGCGCTCCAAGTGACCCACTCTCGCTTTCAGGCGTCGAGGGTACGGACATCACCGACGAAACAGCAACGCTTGCGCAACTCGCAGTCAACGCCAGTGAAGCGACGATCGGGGTGAGTATCGTCGAGATCGATCCACGCCCGCTTGGCGAAACAAGTGCGTTCACCGAACGCTTGCTGGCCACTGCGCCAACCGCACTGAAAACAACAACCCGAGAACCGTCGCTTTCACCCTTACTCACGGCTGCCAGCGACTACCCGCAGGCGCTCAGTGTGGTTGCTGAACGCGGCACCGATACAACTGAACTCGCCGTCCGACGCGTCGATTTCACGCCGAGCGTCCAGATTACGGATCGAGATACGCTTGCAGAAACCCTGCCGTCGCCGATGAGTACCCAACTCGACAGCCCAGCCACGCTCACTAACTGGGAATTGCTCTCCAATCACGGCTGGGAAGAGATACCAGTAGAAAGCCTGCCTGCGAACCCGACCGTTCTTCGACAATCATACACGACCGCGTCCGACAGTACGGCGCCGAACCGCGCTCTCGCAGTTGCCGGCTCGATGGCTGAATACGCCCAGGTGTGGACACGCGCTCCAAGTGATCCCCTTGCGGCCGACTATCAGGCACTCGGCGCCACGGGCCGGCTCACAGCAACCGGATCCACCCTGCCGACGTTCTTCCCTGTTGAAACACGACTGTATGAGATGTCGGGGTGGGAGCAGTTGAAGTATCGTAGACCACTCCAAATCACGCCGGTAGCGCCGCTTGTCGTGCCACCGGGCATGCGGGTTGCCGAGACAGACCCGACAGTCCAGGCGAGTCGCCGCCCAGCCGTGCTCGACGACATCACTGACCCGTTTGCCCAAACGGTTGTCCGGTGGTGTCTCGAACGCGGAGAGACGATCACCGCAGTCGAGTCGTCATCACCGGCGGTGTCGTTTCACCGGACAACTGTCGATGGGAACACCACGCTCGTGTATCTTCCCGTTGGTGAGTCGGTTCACCCCGGCCGACTGCTCGCTGCTGTCTGGGAGGCCCACTACGATCCCACGATTGCGGGGGTCACAGTGTTTGCGCAGTCGCACGAAACTGCACACCAGGCGACAACACTCCTTGCGCGGCCGTTCAAACCGCCAACAGGGTCGGTGACAACGCTGTATCAGCAACCACGGTCGCTTGCGGATGCTGTTGGCACGGCGGTCTGTGACGCTGACTGTGGTCGTGAAACGTGGGAACTAACCCCAACAAACGAACTCCGGTGTCTCGTTGACGGCGACTGGCTGATACGCGGGCAGCTAACCGATTCATTCGAGGCGCTCGCGAGTCAGTGTCGCCGCGTCACCGCGACAGCCACAGGGGCGAAGATCACCTATCCAGATGGGACAACAACAGCGATCGACCGCGAGACGGTCCAGGCCACGCTCCGACCACTGTCCGCGCCCGCTCGCCCCGCGCACCTCGCGACAGGACGCGAAACAGCAACGGTGTTTGTACAAGACGGGGCGGAGTTCCAGGATGTTCGGTGGCCAGCCGCAGACAAGGCAGTTGGCTCGCCTGATCGTGACGCGTTCATGACCGCGTTTCGAGACACCTACACCCTTTCTGACCCGGACGCAACGCTCTCATATCACGTGGGGGAGCCGGAGCTGGTCTCGTACGGCAGACACTCCGCTGATCAGCCATCTCGCCCGCTTGGGTGGGTTGCGTTCGCCAAGCGATACCGGAACCAGCGAGGTCACAAACCAACTGCCTCAGGCCCACTCACGGGGCTGCGTCTCCGATATATGCCGCCCGCTCGCGCAGCGGTGTTTGCGTCGATATCCACCCGATGAGACAGTATCCGAAACGCCAACACGGTGAACGCGAATGCTCGAAACGTTCGCCTCGTGCCGGTTGGTCGAGCAAGCACCAAGCTAACTCCGAGTTCATCGAGGCGTCAGGGATTCCCTGCTGGCAAAAACAACAAATGGGAGTCACCGATGTGGAGGATAGGAGTACCGGCGGTTTGGCACCGCCAGTCAGCCGCTGCACGATGGCTGGGTTAGATGAGTTCCGGTTAACTGGCAGAAACATGGTTGCGAACCTGAAACTCCCACCGCTCGGGATTCTTCCGCGTCCACGCAGAGGAGGATCTCAATACTTTGATTGCGTCGAGTCTGCGAGTCATGTCGTGGAAACGGGAAGCCTCGGGGCTTGACCCCGAGGCGATTCACGGTCGTCGTCAGATCGGCAAAAGCGAACTCGTCCGCCAATCGATCGCGGACCGCCACGATGCCGTCTACTATCAGGCAGTCCAAGGAACAGCGACCACACAGCTCAGACGGTTCGTCGAGGCCGCAGCGACGACCTATCCAGACATTACAGACGCTGTATTCAGCAGCGAGCTTCTGTCAGCATCTAAGTATTTCAACAGAACCGCTGTATCGGATTCAACCATTGGCCGGTGGTGTGAGCAGTGTTGTGTTTTTCCGTTGGCCACCCAGCCGGATCGCCACCGCAGGGCAACTCCTGTGGAGACAAATATTATCAAAAATATGGTACAAAATTCGTTACTGCTCATCGGCAATTCTGTTGGTTCTGTAGCGGACCCGAAGAGCGCATCCGACAACTTTTGATTTATTTTAGTATTTCTTTAGAAGTGATATGATAGAGAGAGTGTGTGAGCTAGACAGAAGACGAGCTCTCCCCATTGAACAGATGAAAACTGAGATTTGTCGTTGGATCACAGGTCAGCCCGGAGTTAGAGGGGAGTTAGAGGGGGGATAATTCGGGTGAATAGCAGATAGCTCTTATTTAGATAGATCAGCTTGCCGTCTGCGAGTTAGAGGGGGTATAACCCCGACTGATAAGAAGAAGAAATGGGGGCTAACTAAGTGGGGTGCTGTCGCAAACACGTGCGTTACAAACAGGCGGAGCCAAGACAGTCATTTCTCCCGGTAGGCCTAGACTCTAGAGGTAGTCAAGTATGACAGTTTCTAAATACAATACCCGTATAGAATTGGTGTCAACCAGTCGTTGGCTGAGGGTGCTGATCGAATTCGAATCTACAGTACGACGACAGCGAATATAATTATCATACATATTATCTAAAAGAGTGGGTGATTTATCGAGGGAATTCCAAGGGGTGTTTCGGGTGAATTGTCCAGTCGGTGTGTCCGGCAGTCTAGGGTGGGCCTCATTACAGGGAGGGACGCAATACGTCAGAAAAGAGACTATGTGTGGCTGACCACCTGGTGGATCTACGGGCCTCCGTGCTGGAGGGCCTCTCATCTCTCACACAGTCGGCGGAGGTTGTACGTTTTCCTTCTTTTTATTCTTCTTATCAGTCGGCGTTCTGCCCCCCTAACTATCCCCGTCTAGCGGTTTTCGATAATACCCCTTACCTTTCTCTGTGTCCCCTCTAACTGTGGGTCTAACTTCCAAGCGAGTCGCTCGCTCGCTGAGGCTAGTGTCTTCTCTACGTGAGTGAGAGAAAATACAGAATCGCCGCCGCCGACTGCTATCTTGGTGTGTCCGGCAACCTCAGCGATGGTGTCGAGCCTGTCAACACCTCTTGTCGACAAACTACGCCCAAGTGAACCCGTGCCCCACAATCGTGAGTTCTGTCGCGGCGCCCGTCTGTTGTGAGTTCTGTCGCGCGCAGATTACGGAAAATTCGAGGCGAAAGCCTCACACTTCAGGGCGAGGACGAAGCCCACCAATGGTATTCAACCCAATACAGCTCCTTTCTAATTATATTTGAGTAATCCGAAGATATATTGAGAGTGCCTGTTTACAGATACGTATGACCGAATTCGATCCAGCTCCCACATCCGATGATACTCAGCGACGGTGGCAGACGGGGACAGACACATTTGGTCGTGTCTATGATGCCGTCCTCGGCGTTACCTCTCCGACTGCCTACACCGAGATTGCTGAGATTGCTGATTGCTCTCCGAATGCCGCAAAAAAGCACCTTGACCGCTTGACGGAGATGGGCATCGCTCGAGCCGATAGCGACAGCCGCCCAGCAACATATGAACGAAACGAGGGATATCTCGAATGGCAGGACGCCAGTCAAATCGCAACCGAGCTCTCTATTGAAGCAATCATCGACCGAGTGGAGGCGCTCGAAGCCCAGCGAACGGAATACGAAGCGCAGTTCGAGACAACAGACCCAACGGCTGTCAACGTGTTTGATCACGATAGTCACGAAACTATCCACGAGCGGATGACCGCAGTCAGCGAGTGGCAGGGTGTGATTCGAGATATCCGGCTGTACGAACTTGCTCGCCAGCTCTCCCAGAATGACGGGCATCTGATACCGGCCTAAATGAGTCAGCCGCCGGAGGATCCGGCCTCACACTCGACGGGTCCATCAGATCGACAGACCCTGCGCCTGCTAGAGCGAAACCTGTCGTCGGATTCACTCGTCACTGAGACTGCGTTCGACCCGGATTCATACGAACCTCGACTGCTCCGTGGACGACTTGACGCTGGACGATATCCTGACAGAGTAACCGCGGCCCGCCTTGACATCCGCTGGTTCACGACTGGTGATTTCTCGGTCCACTACGTCGAAGAGCACGAGGACGGGGAACGCTGGGAGTGTCGCTGGGACCGACATCCAAACACCCACAACACCCGGTTACACTTCCACAAGCCACCGACTGCCACCGAAATCTGCGACCTCGAACTCCCGTCACTCCATCCACTCGAAGTATACTCTACTGTCCTCACGGCAACAGAACAACGCATAGAGGCACTGTGGCCCTAGCATGTACGAGAAGAGAACTCTGAGAATCTGGCTGTGTCGAAACCCTCCTCATGTGGTAACGACAATCCACGCACATTTAATTGCTGCCCGGAAGACGAGCATACCATGGACGCAATCGTCCTCGCAGGCGGGTATGCCACACGACTCTGGCCGATCACCCTTGATCGCCCAAAGATGTTCCTGCCGCTTGGGGAAGAGACAATTATCGACCCGATTTTCGACTCACTTGAGACAGACGACCGCGTTGACAAGGTCTACATCTCGACGAACGAGCGGTTCGCTGATGAGTTTGAAACATATCTCACAGAGTCGGGCTACGAGAAACCCACCCTGTCATCCGTCTTTAGCTAATACTCACAGTAATACTATCTAGCTGTGATCTGCCGTCGAAGTTCGCTCGTACACCCCGACAAAACGCCGAAAACACCAATCTTAGCGTTTCTAATCGCCTGGTTTCACGATGAACAGTGTCTCACCGGCTGGAATTGTCCTTCCCAACACTCTTAGTTATATTCTGAACTTTGAATATTACTACTAGTCTTAGCTAAAGACGAATGCCCACCCTGTCGATCGAAGAGACCACGGACGAAGACGAGAAGTTCGGCGTTATCAGCGCGCTCGCACAGCTTGTTGAGCGGGAGAACCTGAGTGATGATACGATCATCGTCGCAGGCGACAACTACCTGAGTTTCGGCGTTAGCGACTTTATTGATAGCTTCCGCGACCACGACGCACCGATGATTGCAGCCTACGATGTTGGGTCGCTTGAGAAAGCACAGTCATACGGCGTCATTGATATCGATGACGACCAAGTGGTCGGATTCACCGAAAAGCCCGACAATCCGTCGAGTTCATTGGTTTCAATCGCCTGCTACGGATTTCCCGCAGAGTCAATCGATCTGCTTGAAACGTATCTCGAGGAGGGTAACAACCCCGATGAGCCAGGCTGGTTTATCCAGTGGCTCCACGAGCGGACAGCTACCTACGCCTTCACCTTTGATGGGGCATGGTTCGATATTGGCACCGCTGACAGCTATCTCAATGCAGTTGGGTTCATGTTGGATGGAGAGCCGCATGTGGCTGAAAGTGCCACCACAGAGAACGTGACACTTGACGCTGGCGTCCAGATTCTCGAAGACGCCACAGTACAGAACGCAGACCTTTCACGGACAGTCGTCTTCCCAAAAGCTACCGTAACAGACAGTACGCTTTCAGAGACACTCGTCGACCGGCATGCGTCTGTATCCGGTGTTTCCCTGACGGAGAGTACCGTAGGCGCATACTCAACACTCGAAGGGGCAGACTAATCCAGAGTATCAACAGACCTACCCAGAGCTACTACTCCACAGTTCCGCTCGAAGAAAGACCTATTACATCGTGTATCTATCACAAACCTATGGTTGAGACGACAGATGGCTCCCGATGTGAGTGTGGGCGACGCATCGCACGTGGGCTCTCAGCGGCTGCACAGTGTGACCGGTGTCGCAAGCAATCGCAGTCTTGATAGCTTGAATCCTCTTCTCGAACGCTCAGCAGAGCGGCCGTGCATTGGGTCACGCCCGGAGCTGTCACTCAACGCTCTTACCGCTCGGTGTATGCGACTGTCTCCTAGTTCTTTCACTATCACAAGGTTTTCACCGAATCGGTGAGCGGTGTCCGATATGGAAGACCAGCGCGTCCTCGTCACAGGCGGGGCAGGGTTCATCGGCTCGAATCTCGCTAACCATCTCGCAGCAGACAACGACGTAATCGCCGTCGACGACTGTTATCTTGGAACGCCCGACAACCTCAGTGAGGACGTCGAGTTCGTCAACGCCTCCGTTGTCGACACCGATCTGCCCACCGACGTGGACGTTGTGTTCCACCTCGCGGCGCTGTCCTCGTACAAAATGCACGAAGAAGACCCCGCGAAAGGCGCCCGGGTCAACGTCGAAGGGTTCGTGAACACGATCGAACAGGCCCGGCAAGACGGGTGTGACACGGTCGTGTACGCGACAACGTCCTCAATATACGGGGATCGCACGGAGCCATCACCAGAAACAATGAGCGTTGAGGCTCGCACGGGGTATGAAGCCTCCAAACTCGCCCGTGAGCGGTACGCGGAGTACTTCCACAACTTCCACGACATGTCGCTCGCTGGGATGCGCTTTTTCTCCGTGTACCAGGGCTTTGGCGGCGCCGAAGAACACAAAGGTGAGTTCGCCAACACCGTTGCGCAGTTCACCGACAAGATCGCGAACGGCGAACGCCCAGAGTTGTTCGGCGACGGCAGCCAGACGCGCGACTTCACCCACGTCGACGACGTGGTTCGTGCCTGTGAACTCGCCGCCGACCACGAACTCCAGGGCATTCACAATGTGGGCACCGAGGAGAGCTACTCGTTTAACGAGATGGTTGAGCTGATCAACGATGAGCTTGGGACCGACATTGAGCCCAAATACATCGAGAACCCCCTCGACGAATACGTCCACGACACCATGGCGGACTACTCAAAGATACACGAGGCAACTGGGTGGGAACCAACCATCGGATTTGAGGAGGGCGTGTCGCGCGTTTGTGAATCCTATCACAGTTGAGCTCACTGCTTGGACAGAAAGGAAACGAGAGCGTCAACCGCATCTACTGGCAGGTCTTCTTGTCGAAAGACACCTTTGAACGAGTCTTTGAACCCATCCTGTTGGAGTTGATCCAGCACTATCTCGATCTGTCTCTCGAGCGTCTCGGGGTTGCCACGATGGACGTGTCGTTCAATACGGTTGAAGTCCGCACGCACGCTGATCACAACCAGATCACGGGTATCGGCCTTCCGGCCGCTGTGAAGTTTCATCGCGAACAGCAGTGCCGGTTCCGGGATTCGACCGTCGAGGTCTTCGGCGACATCGAGTGGTTCGATCGTACTGTGTTCGTGGAGATAGCGGTATGACCACTCTGCTTCGGTCTGTCGACATCCCATCGCATCCACGAGTGCCTCGAACTTGACGGCGTTCGCTCCGACCGATTTCGTGTACTGGACCATTCGACCGTCGTACTCGTTCGAGACATCCTGTTCGAACTGTTTCTCGTAGCCGAGGTCACGAAGAAGTGTATCGTAGTCATCGAGTGCCGTATCTGGAATTACGGTATCGATATCGGTCGTAAATCGTGTTTGGAACGCAGACACTGCCCAGCCGCCAACGAGAACATACGGCAGTTCGGCGTCCTGTACCGCGCGGTGCGTGTCGATAAGTTCGGATTGTCGCTCGGGGAGACTCATTTTCTCGTCACTGTCAAGTGCTCATCGCACTGTGGTGGGCCGCATCGATTTCCCTGTCGTGCTCGTCGGCGATGATCTCCAAGGCGGGTTCGTACGCTGGCCGATTCTCCATCATCTGGTTGATGGCGTCGTCCAACGGGATGACGGGGTTGCCATTGACCCACTCGGCGTCGATACCATTGATCTTCGGGTACAAGACGTAGTGGACGTTCCCATCGACGTCGCTGGCGTCCGGACGCTCGTTGATCGTCGTATCGACGCTCCACTGTTGGAAAAACGCAATCCATCGTTCGACATCACGGTCGTGTACGTCGATGAATACCGGATAGTCGTTGTGGCTCCGCGCGATCTGGTAGCCACCGTGCGTCCAGACATACGCCGCGTCAATTTCCGTGTACACAAACTCCATCCCAGCGAAGTGGGGGACGATGTACGCGTCCTCTTGTGAGATGGTGTCGCGGCTGTACAACGCAGCCATCATCTCAGCGTACTGTTGGCGCATCTCGTGGTCGACGACCTGAATTCCATTATCGGTTTTAGCGATAATATCTGCGTTAGTCAACCGCTCAATCCAGTCATACACCCATGAGTACGAGATATCAATCTTGCTCGCGATGCGATTGATAGAATCGCCACGCTGGGCTGCTAAGACAATCTTCGCAGCTGTGGAGTCCATTAATTCGATCATTGGTGTATGGCCTTGTTCTGTCTGGCCGGGCTCGTTTGTAGTTATCTCTACAGCGATAGCAATACATAGGACTTCCGCCCCGGTTAAGTCATTGCTGGGAGTGAACTCGCCGTCCGGCGCGATGGTCCGATAGAAACTGTAGACAGCCTGGGGGCAAAGCGTGACAGGGTGAATGCGACTCGCGTTCCGTGGTTCGTCGTGTCTCGCTCGTCGCTCGCAACGAAATTCCGCTGCTCGTCGACCGTGTACGGAGCCTCAGACGGAAAATACAGTAGCGAGTCGATGACGCTGACAGAGACGTGGCGTCCAGTCCGTACTGCCGGTCGTCGGTGGTTGACCTCGTTGTCGTGACGTTCGACCAATCAGTCGAGAAACTCCGAGGGAGTGTTCGTGCCCAGCGGATAACACCGAGAGATAGTGAGTTGGCGATACCTTTAGTAGCACGCGCTCACGTAGATACAACTAATAATGTCTAGTAGTACAAACGAACCAAAAGTAGTACGAGTGTCCCAGAAGGGGCAGGCAACGATTCCGAAGCCGTTGCGGGAGAAGTTCGGCATCGAGACCCCGGGAGAGGTGTTCATTTACGAAGAAGGCAACCGGATCATCGTTGAGCCGGTCCCGACGCTCGAGGAGCTACACGGCATCCACGCTGGCGACCACGAACCGGGAGAGGTAATCGCGATGGTACGTGAGATGGACGAAGAAGAACGCCGCCGAGAGGAAGAAGAAGTACAGGATCTCGTCGAGCGGCACGGGGACGAGCCATAAATGGTGGAGTACGTTTTTGATACAGAACCGCTCATTGCCTTTCTCTACAACGAGGAGGGTCACGAAGTTGTTAACGAAATTCTCAACGATATTGAGGCTGGCCGAGTAGACGGCGTTCTCGCAGAGGTGAACGCAACAGAACTTCTCTACAAGGTCGCCCGGATAGAGGGTAACGGCACCGCGACATCGGACACACTGCGGTCTGGAGACCGGGATATCCGGGCGCTCAAGCGCCGTGGAGTGAGCATTAAACGTGCTGATTGGCACACCGCGGGAATCATCAAAGCTGACGGGAGTATCGCGCTGGGAGACGCATACGCCGTGGCGTTGGCGCACGATCGGGATGCGACACTCCTTGTCGGTGGGGACGACGACTTCAACTCACTCCCGGTCGACGTCACGGTTCAACAGTTCCGCGACCACGGGATGTGATCGATGACCACCGACGCGTTCGGGGAGGCCGTCGCCGAACTCGGCGAGCGCGTGAGTGAATTCCTCGCCGAAGGAACAGAGCGGTCCGCGGAGGAGATCGAAGACGACGTCGTCCGTGCCTGTGAACGTGCCGCCGATCACGAACTGTAGGGCATCTCAACGTCGGCACCGAAAAGAGCTATTCGTTCAATGAGATGATCGAACTGATCAACGACGAGCTCGGGTGTATCGAGAACGATGTTGGCCGGATCAACGTCGGAGACTTGGACGGGGTCCGCGAGGACGAAAACGGCAACTCGAAGAACTGGGGGAAGCACGGCAACCTCGACCTGCATGGCTGGGCGTTCGACCGCTTCACCGATATCCTCGAATACAAGGCGAAAGTCGAGGGTATCGAGGTTATAGAGGTTTCAGAGCGCGACACGAGCAAGACGTGTTGTACATGCGGGAGGAAAGACAAAAGTCAGCGCGTCCACCGCGGTTTGTATGCGTGTGATAGGTGCGACGCTGCGTTCAACGCAGACGTGAATGGGGCGGAGAACATCCGTCTCGACATCAACAAAAGTAACTCCGAGTCTTCGTCCAGTTTGGACGAGGATAGGAGTACCGGCTGGTTGGCACAGCCATCGGTCTACCTTCACGACTTGTCCAGCGGATTCCAACCGCAGGGTCAAGTGGTGGACTGCAAACCCTAATATCCCAATCCAGCGGCGCGGTGCCGTGGGATTCCTCCGCCTTCAGACGGAGGAGGATGTCAAGACCCGGGAGAACGGGAACTGTCGTACGCAGACGCCATACATCTCGCAACCGCCGCCATTCACGACGACTGTGACACACTCTATTCTGGCGACCCGGATTTTGCTGGTCTTGATGAGATTGAGACCGTAATCCTGTGATGGGGGAGCGCGAGCTGAGAGCTCCCGCTACGCACTCGCAGCGGTATCGGCGTCGCCGCAATCGCCGAGCGAGTAGCCGATGTGGACCTCGATCCGAGCGAACGGGACGATAAGTTGGATCGCCCCGCTGGGGCCGCCTTCTTCGAGGGTGAGGATCCATAATACGTCGAGCTGCTTCAGGTCCGAGTGGACATCCGACACGTCGCGATCGACGAGCCGGGCTGCCTCGCGTATGCTCTCGGGGGTCTCTGCTGCGATCGCGCGGATGAGCGTGAGGCGGAGCGGCGTGAGGCTGTCGACAAAGTCGTCGTCGGTGCCGAACTGGAGTGTCGCTTTTGCGTCTCGGTTGTCGAGATCGCCGGCGTCGACGTTTGGACGAACTGAAGCGCCTCTTAGCGGAGCTGTTCATATCCGTCTCCGTCCAGTCTCGCCTACGCGGGCGTACTGCCAAGCGAATGTCTTTCACGACCCGTTTTGTTTAGTGAGGCGATTAGCAGAATACAGGCGGTAAGCCCCCTTCCTCAAGGAGCGACCAGCGGGAGCGAGTAGGGAGGGGATACACCGCCGTCATCATGTCTCAAACACGTTCGTACTCGCTGCCCAACCACCCCACCGATAGAGTTACGTTAAAATAATGTTTAAACACAGATGATGGATAGACACAAACTAGAAGACCACGAAGTCATTGAGGGAGAGGTGAAGCCGACCGGCAACGGCGCACACGTTCTCGTTCCGAAGCGATGGCGTGGTGCAGACGTGAAAATCGTCTGAACCTCAGCCCCCGACGAATAGTCAATGCGCTACACCTACAGATTCCGGCTTGATCCCACGCCTGAACAACGTGAGCTGTTGGATCATCACCGAGACACCTGTAGGCAACTCTACAATCATGCACTCAACGAATTTGAGAAAATCCCCGAATCGGCGGGAACACTCACCCAACGAGTACGCCAAGTACGCGATCAGCTCACCGATCTTAAAGTCTGGTGGGATGGACTAAATGACCTCTATTCAACGGTCGCACAAGCCGCTGTCATGCGTATCGAAGACAGCATCAAGGCCCTCTCCCAGTTGAAACAGAACGGCTACAACGTCGGAAGCCTCAACTGGAAGGCTCCCAAGGACTTCCGCAGTTTTACCTACGTACAGTCTGGCTTCGAGTTCGATAGTAAGAACGGTCAGACCGTATTGTCGCTGTCGAAACTTGCGGATGTTCCACTCATCAAACACCGCACAATCCCCGACACCGAGACGATCAAACAAGTCACGATTAAGAAGGAGCCAACTGGGGACTGGTTCGCTTCATTCGTTGTCGACGGGAAAGAGACACCTGAGAAACCAACCGATCCAGATCGGTGCGTTGGTATCGACGTGGGGATTCTCAAGTATGCCCACGACACCGATGGGTACGCCATCGAAAGTCCCGACTTCAGCGACGAGCGCGAACGATTGGAACGCGCCCAACGCGACCTTTCGCGGAAGGAACACGGCTCTACGAATTGGGAGACGCAACGACAAATCGTGGCGGAACGCCACGCTGATCTCAAGCGAAAGCGCCGCGACTTTCTCCACAAGCTGTCGAACTACTACGCCACCGAGTACGACTTGGTAGCTGTTGAGGACTTGGATGTAAAAGGGCTGGTCGAACTCCGCAAAAACTCACGAAATCGGGCGGGAGCGGCGTGGGGAACGTTCCTGCGGATGCTCGAATACAAGTGTGAACGTGAAGGGACGCACTTCGTCGCCGTGAACCCGCGCGGGACGACAAAGGAGTGCGCTTCCTGTGGTGTGAAGACTGAGAAACCGCTGTGGATGCGCGAACACTCCTGCCCGGCGTGTGGATTTGAAGCGGATAGGGATGCGAACGCGGCGTGGAACATCCTTTCTCGTGGTCTTGAAGACGTAGGAGTGGGATACTCCGAATCAACGCCTGTGGAGACTGCGCTCCCTGTGGATACGCCTGTATCTGCAAAGCGCGTCGTGGAAACAGGAAGCCCCACCCTCAAGGAGCGAACGGCGTCAGCCGTGAGCGAGTAGGGTGGAGTAGTTCACCGAGTGCGTCCATCAGTTCCCACAGGAGTCCGGACACCGACTGCGCGTCGAATGAGACTGGTTCGTACGTGTATGGATCGGCCGGTTCGTCTCGTTCCTGATAGTGAAGCAGGCCCTCAATGTGGGGGTTCGGTTCACAGTGGAAGCCGCAATCGAAGCCGGATGGCTCGCTGTAATGGACGGTGTAGTATGCTCGAATCGGCGTTCGCACCCACTCGTCACTCGTGCGATCGGCGTCTGCTGACTCAACTGACGGGTCCGGGATCCACGTGAGTCGGAGCGAGGCGGTCGCTCCCGAACGGCCGAACCACGACGGATCAAGCTCCGCCTGTAGTTCTCGATACGCATTCGGTGGCTCACCTGCAACCGATAACACGGCGGGATGTCTCGCCAACTCCCCACGCAATTCTCGGAGGATACGGTGCCGCTCCCGTCCTGACGCAGTCCCGCCATCGGAACGGACGGCGTCCGCCTGAGAATGAAACCCGGAAGTTCGGTGACGCTCGGCCTGACTGTCCGACGCGTCCGGCTCGTCAGTCATACGGTGAGCGACGACTGATCAGATGTCCAGGTGTCGTAGTTTGTGATCGCGTCTTGGATGAGAGAGAGGTGATACCGGGCGAGACTCCAGTCACTTGCCGCCCGTGTAAGTTCGGCCGCCTGCTCGGCGGAGACCGTATCCGCAGCCGCTCGTTCCCTGAGTCTATCCGGTGAGTCAGCATCGTACTCCGTTTTCCATGCCGCGATATCGTCTTTTAATTCTGTGGCCTGCTCTGAGAGTTCTTGTTTTGTCGTCTCTTCAAGTAGTTCCCGAATGTCGCGGAGTCGAGTGTACAGTGGATCCGGATAGTAGTGGCGGGTCCCGCCGTCGTCGGTTGCGGTCACAACGCCCAGGTCGACGAGGCGGTGGAGGTGATCCCGTGCCGTATTGGGAGACACGGCTGCCTGCTCCGCGATCCACGGTGCGGAGTGGGGCTCCGAGAGCGTCATCGTCACTGACTTGACTCGATCAAACGCCGATGTGTGTTCCTTCCAGGTGTCCATCCAGTCAGGATCGTCTTGCGGGTTCGTAGTTGACATACGCTATGGTAGCGGTTCGACAGTAATAATTCTATTCCCACGCAAATTATTGAGTATTGGCGTTTCAAGAAGAATACCTGCGGCGGTAGCTGAATACAGACACTAAGCCCTCTTCCTCAACGCCCGAGTGAAACGAGGGCATCGGAATACAGCGCCCACGAGAATGCGTGGTCCCGTCAACGCAGAATGAACCCGACAGCTGCGTGTTCCCGCTACGCACTCGCAGCGGTATCGGCGTCGCCGCGACCGAGGAGGGGATAGTCGATGTGAACCTCGATCCGATCGAACGGGACGACGGGTTGGATCGCGCCGCTGGGGCCGCCTTCTTCGGGGGTGAGGATCCCTAACACGTCGAGCTGCTTCAGGTCCGAGTGGACATCTGACAACAGAGTACTCTGATCTGCTGTGTTGAATAGAAGCTGAGTTACGGTTACAGCGGTTCACAAAGCGGTTCTATGTTGGTGATGGCGAACATCAAGACGATTTCACGGAACTGCCGATACCACCTGAGCGCTCGCACGGCATCGCCGAGCGAGCGCTTGGTTGTCGAGTAGAGTGTTTCGGCCATCCACCGCTGGGAGTAGCCCTTTGCCCGGTTCAGAGCGTTTTTCGCGGCTGCGTTCGCTGACGAGCCGCGATAATGAATGAGGTAATCGATGTCGTGTGCGGCGATTTCGTACTCGGTGTGCCAGTCTTGGAAGCCATTGTCGGCGGCGACGGACTGCAGGTCGTCTGCGTTTCGGCGGACGACCTGCGGTCCCGTCTTCGTGTCATGCTTCCACCGCGCTGCGATGTGAACGTCGAGAACAGCTAGTGATCCCACATCAGTCAATGTCGTCACTTTCAGCGTCTGTATCGTCCGTCCTGCCCGCTGGCGAAAGTACGAGGAGGCACGTCGCCGGTCGAAGAACGTGCTGTCGAGCGCAGCGTGTCCGGACTGCGGGTGCTGCTGCGCGGAAACGCGCAGTAGCGCCCGCCAGACCCACATTTTCAGCCGATCAAACGACTTGTAGATCGTGCTGTAGTCTGGGAGATCGTCTGGATCTAAGCCGAGTGCGTCACGAATCTCGGCCATATACTTCAGCCGATTCGGCGTTTCTCGGTAGCTGTGGCCGTCTTCGAGCCGAAGACAGTGTAGCACAACGTGTTTCCAGCGGGCGAACCCGCCGCTGGCGGGCTCGCCCGCGTGCTTTCCTAACGCTTGTTTGACTAGGCGACGACACTGCTCAACGAAGCCGAGGAAATTGACTTCCATTGACAGAATCGATTTCCTCGGCTTCGTCCTTCTACTCCGTGATAACACCTGATTAGATCGCTATTCAACACAGCAAAATTCACCACCGTTAAAATCAAGATAGCTACTATTGTAGAGTGACGCACGATTCATGGAATCTTCTGAGACACTCAAAACACTCTATACGTCGCCTGTCGAGCAATCTGACGGCACTTACCAGATTACAGTCCCGGACCGCGAGATCGCAAGCGGAACCCTGGTTGAGGGTGAAACGTACCGTATTGCGCTTATTTCGACAGCAACGTCACATACGGAGACTACAGCGCCTGATTCTGACCATGAGGCGCCCCACGATGAGCACCAACTGCAAGCCGATAGCCCGCCTGTCGTCGAGGGTGAACGCCGCAACGTTGAAATCGAGCACCTCGGTGACCAGGGCGATGGAATCGCGAAGGTCGAACACGGCTACGTCGTGATCGTGCCCGACACAACGGTTGGTGACCGCGTCACCGTCGAGATTCAACAGGTGCGCGAAAATGTGGCGTTTGCGGAGGTTGTGGATCGACTCACGTAGTGGGCAGTAGTACTGCCGACTCGTGAACCGACGCGAGGCCAGCCAGAAAGCTTTCACAGAGCCACACGAGATACTATCTGTGTCGCTGGCCATCACTCACTTCGCTGTCGGAGGCATCTGTACGGCGCTTGTCGCGCTGTATCTCCTCCCACCAACACGGTACGCACGCACCCTTGTCCTCCTCGGTGGTGGGTGGGGGATGCTGCCGGACGTCCACTGGGTGGCGCCACTATATGCCTCCGAACTCAAAGCCCTCCACTCCTCGGTGTTCACGAACATTTTCTGGTTCCACCAGACGCTCGATGTCGTCGATCCCACCGATTCATACACGGTGGCCGCGCTCGCGCTCGGCGCGTTTATCCTCGTTGTGAGCCTTGGCGACCACTGGACGTACCGGACCGTCGAACGCATTCCGAACCCAACTGATCCTGAGCCCCTCAGAGTCGTCCGCTCGCTTGACACACTTGTCGGGGCTGCTGGCGTCCTCGCGCTCACCTGCGGGGTCGGGATCCTCGCTGTCGGAAGCCTCCACCCTGGTGTCGACGACCTCCAAGGGTTGTATCTCGGCATGGGAACAGCCCTCGCGAGTATCGGGGGATTCGTCCTCGGTGGCCAACTCACGCTCGCCCCGTGGGTGACGCATGGCCTCTCAGCGACGGCAACGCGTGTGCTTGCCGGTGTGGGGAGTGTTGTGCTCGTGGTTGGTGGCGGGACACTCGCCGCCAGCCCCCTTCGATACGGTCTGACGGCACACGCAGTCGCTGTGGGCAGTGTCGGCGCGCTACTGCTCGTGTTTGCCGTTGTGTGTGCGCAACTCCGGCTTCAGAGTTAGCCAGTCACTAGCCGAGCTCTCTCAGCTCTGATTGTCTTCCCGTGTGTATGAGGTCCCCATCACGTGGTCGAATCTGTATTCCTACCCGAGCGCCCCCGTATGCCGCGCTGTAACATTGTTTTCGTCACTATCCGAAACCGCGTAGAGCCCTGCTTCGGTGCTGACATACAGCGTGCCATCCTCATACGCCACGTCGTAGAACACGTAGTTGGTCCGCGATTGCCACTCGATGGCTCCCGTCTCTGTGTCGAGGATGGCCCCGCGTTCTCCATAGTCATATTCCACAAGTGCGGCGTCATCAGCAATCGTCAGATCAGGGAACTCCGCCGGAAGCGTCTGATCCCACGCAACCGAGCCATCCGTGCGGTCACGGGCAGACACGCCGCCCTCGCCGGCCAGAATCACGTGGTCGTCGGCGACTTGTAGTTCAGCGGAGTCGCGGGCGGCGGTGCGCCAGTTTTGCTCGCCAGTGGGCTCAATCGCGGTCACCCATTCGGTTGTGCCCGCATCACTGGTGGCGAAGATTGTCCCGTTGTCGATCTGAACAGACCGAACGTACGAGTAACTCGACTGGTTGCCAGCCGGTTGTTGGGACCACGCAACCGCACCGGTATTGACGTTGTACGCCGTGATAGTGCCGGATTCGGACAGGATAAGCCGCCCGTCAACGATGCCCTCCACCTCTGGATAATCATCACGGGTGAGCTGCCAGCGGACAGCCCCGGTGGTAGCGTCACGGACAACGATGTTGCTAACGGAGCCCGTCTCCGTGCTGACGATGCGTTCCGTGGCAACCGTGTCACTCCCAGCGACGAGTGTCGACGGATTTGAGCTGTTGTCCGCATCCACATCCCACCGCACAGCACCAGTCGTTTTGTTCAACGCGGCGATCGACTGGTCATCCGCCACGTAGACCGTATCCTCTGTGATCTGTGCCTCGACGTACTCAGCTGTCGTCCACGACCAGTCGATCACACCAGAGTCCTGCGTGATCCGTGCGACACCCTGGCCAACGGCGTAGACGGCGTCCCCCTGGACGTGTGTGTCGCCCGCATAGAAGGGGGTAGTGACAGCCCACTGTGTCGACCCGTCAGCAGGATCGAGCGACCGGACCGTTGAGTCGCTCTCGTTCTCATCGTCTGACTGTTCTTCGCCGTCGAGCACGTACAGTGACTCACCAGCCCTGGCTCCTATCTCCCCGCCGCTGTCGCGCTGCCAGTCAAACGTGAGGCTCTCATCAACAGACACAATCGGAATGCTCTCGCGGTCGACAGCCGGCGAAGCGTTCGGTGCGTTCACCCGGACTGCGACTTCGTACTCTCCGGGCTCGGTAATCAGCCGATTCTGTGCCCGACCATCGCTCTCAAACTGTCCGTCACCATCGAGATCCCACTCATACGTGACTGCTTCTCGGTCGATGCTATCCGGTGTATCCACGGACGCCTCTGAACTGAGCACGCGATTCCCTAGTTGGGTCCGGACGTACACTCGTGGGTCGAGGCCCGGATTCACCGCAATCGTCTCGTTGACGACGGTCGTGGCGCCAGCAGTATCGGTGACCTGGAGACTAACGGGTATTACCTCCCCGCCATCGGCGTTGAACGTCACGTTCGGCCCGGAGTAGGTCCGTCCCTCGACCTCCCAGCTGTACTCACTGATCTCACTGTCGGGGTCAGTTGCGTCAGCTTCGACGGTCACGTCCTCGTTCGCATCAACGCTGTCGGGGGCAACGATGGTGACGTCTGGCGGCGCGTTCACGCGGAGTGTTCGGTTTGTGGCTGTCGTGGCGCCATCGTCATCAGTGACTGCGGCGGTAACGCTCCAGTTCCCACTCTCGTTGAACCGCACGGTTGCGGTTCCAGCGGGCGTTACCGTGCGGGTGGTTCCGGTGGGTGACGTGACGGTGAGCGTCGTATTGTCGATTACCCCGTCATCGTCACTCGCATCGACAGCGTATTCGACTTCGTCGCCCGTTTCGACTGGAGTCGTTTCAGGTGAGACACGCGTCAGCCACAGTTCTGGCGGCCGATTCTGAACCGTGACGTTCGTCGTGACACTCGCCGTTGCGCCATCGTCATCGGTGACCGTCAGGGTGACTGCGTAGCTTCCATCATCAGTGAATGTCCGGCTCACGTTGGGGCCCGCTGCGTCAGGCGCAGCTTCAATTGTCCACTCGTAGGCGAGAATGGTGCCGTCTGGATCGTCACTCTGTGAGGCGTCGAGTGTCACCGGTTCGTTCGAGAGCACTGGGTCGGACGTGTTCACACGCGGGTTCGGTGGACTGTTCACGTCGACAGTCACGTTCGCACGAGCTGTCGCCCCATCGTCGTCAGTCACCCGTACCGTGACAGTCTGATTGCCTGGCTGGTTGAACGCTCCGGTGACCTGATCGCCAGTCAGGTCGTAGCTGCCGTCGTCGTTGATATCCCATGCGACAGTTGCGATCGCACCATCGACGTCAGTGCTCTCGCTCGCGTCGAACGTCACCGGTTGTCCAATCGCCGGCGTTGTGTCGTTAGCTGTGGCCGTCGCGGTCGGTGGCCGGTTGGTGACGGTCACGTTCTGCGTGAGCGAGCGAGCGGTCCCATCGTCATCTGTGACAGTCAGCTCGATGGGGTACGTGCCATCATCAACGAAATCAACTGTGGCCGTTGAACCGGTTGCCTCGCTGGTTCCATCGGTATCCAGATCCCACTCGTACGACTCTATCGTGCCATCGGGGTCGACACTGGAGTCAGCCACGAGGTCAATTGGTTCAGTGGTCAGGACTGGGGCAGATGTGGTGAACGCCGGGGTGGGTGGGGCGTTCACGTCGAACGTGAGCGTCGTCTCGTTGCGGGCCCCGTCGTCATCAATCACGGTCAGCGTCGCCGTTTGCTCACCGTAGTCGTCGTACGTTGTGGTTGGTTCCGAGGCGTTAGATTCGACGTGGCCGTCACCGTCCAGATCCCAACGTGTCTCAACAACCTCGCCGTCAGCATCCATGCTGTCCGCCGCGCTGAACGCCACCGGCTCGCCAACGACGGGCGTGGGCGTCGTCACTGTCCCGGCCGCGGTCGGCGGCCGGTTGGTAATGGTCACCCTCGCCGTTGCGGTGTCAGTGGCTCCGTGATCGTCAGTTACGCGGAGCGTCACCGAATACTCCCCGTCGTCACTGAACGTTCGGTTCACCGAGCCATCAGCCGCATCAGCGGCCCCCGCAATCTCCCAGTCGTACGCGACGATGGTTCCGTCTGGGTCTGTGCTGTCGGCGGCACTGAACGTGACTGGCTCACCGGTACGGGCCGGCGCCGTCGTGTCGATATTCGCTCTTGGCGGCGCGTTCACATCGATTGTGAGTGTTGTTTCATTCGTGGCGCCGTCGTCGTCAGTCGTTCGTACCGTAACCCGCCGTTCGCCCGCCGTGTCGAAGGCGGTCTCGATGGTAGGCCCTGTGCGTTCGTACCTCGTGTCATCGTTGAGGTCCCACTCGTACTGCTCGATGTCACCGTCTGGGTCCTCGCTGCTGCCGGCATCGAACAGCACGGGAGTGTTGACGGTCGGCGTTGACTCATTGACCGTTGCACCCACCGCCGGCGGACGGTTGGTAACTGTCACGTTCGTCGACGCGGTGTCTGTCGCGCCCGTCTCATCCGTGACAGTGAGCGTGACCGGATACGTGCCGTCATCAGCGAAGCGAGCCGTCGCGTTCGATCCGTCTGTGTCGAGCGTGCCGCTGTTGGCGAGGTCCCAGTCATATGCGACGATCGTGCCGTCCGGGTCGACACTCGCGCCGGCAGTAAGATCAATCGCTTCGTCGGTGCGTGCTGGTCCACTCGTGGTGACTGCCGCCTGTGGCGGCGCATTGACGTTCACTGTCGCCGTGGTCGTCGCAGCCGCGCCGAAGGCGTCAGTCACGCGAAGCGTCACCGTTCGGTTGCCTGGCTCGGTGTACGTGGTGGTCAGCGTGGCGCTTGTGGTGGTTTGCTCGTACTCCCCATCACCGTCGACATCCCATTCGTAGCTGGCAACGGCATCGGGTGGGCTCCAGTCGCCGGCAGGCGCAACCGTAAGCTGATTCCCGGCCGTCACGTTCACCGGGCTGACAGCAAGTGATGGCGTGTTCGGCGCTCTGTCGATCAGCCGGAGACTGTCTAGCACAACGGTCCCGTTGCCCCGCACCGCGACCTCAAGCTGGTCGCCATCTGCGAGGTTGGCTGGAAGGTCAGCGGTGACCGTCTGGTTACGCTCTTCGGTAAACGTGATTGACGAGATGGGATACCGGTCGCCGTCACGAGTCTTGACGTACAGGTCTAACAGTAGTTCGCCATCGATCTGGTTGATCAGAGCGTTGTACGCAACGAGCCCTTCACCAAGCGACACATCATATGTCTGGTTCGACCCACCCGAGAGTGTCTCATTGCCGAGCGAGCGCGAGCGATCCCTAGGGAGGCTGTTGAATGGCACCGGGGCTGTCCAGCCACCGACATTCCCCGCAGAGTCAACGCCGCGGGCACGGAGTTCGAAGGCGCCGACGGCGTCCAGTTCGACTGCCGTCGTCCGTGCTGAATTGAGTGTCTCCCAGTCTGTCCAGTTCTTGTCACCATCGGCCCGGTACTGGAGTTGGACGGACGACAGCGGCTCGTTGGCGGTCGGAGTGACGATCGCCCCCGTGGTGGCGGCTGTCGCTGAGATGTCAACTGTCGGTGGGGTACTATCACGGCGTACCGTGATCGACTGGGTCGCGGTGTTGCCAGCCGCGTCGCGCACCTGGACCGTCACGTCAGTCCCGCTTGTGGCGACACCGACATCCTCGCTCAGCCGACCGTTGTCCGTTGTGGCCCAGTCGGACCACCGCTCGCCGTCTACTCGGACACGATACGCTAAGTCGCTCGCAGCCGTTCCATCGTCTGTGGCGGTCCAGGCCAGCGTTACTGTTTCGTTCGCGACGACCCGGCGTTCGACCGTCTCCCCGTCAACGACCGTCGGCCGCTTTGCGGGGATCGACGCGGCGTCGATATCCGGTGGGGTCGTGTCTGGCGGGTTATACGTGAGCGTCTCGCGTGCCCAGCCACCGGTTTCGTTTGCGAGGCTGGTGGCTCGCGCACGCACCGCAATCTCACCTGTAATTGGCACACGTAACCGGCCGAACCCGTCGAGCTCGTCGTCGGTAACCTGCCGCCAGTCAGTCCAGTTTGCGTCACCGGCCTGCCGGTACTCAACCTCAACGGACTTCACGCGTCGCTCGGGGAGTACCTTCACGTACACGTCATCGGTCGTGGGGTCGTCGGCGAGTGGCGCGGTGACGCGTGTTGTCGGGACGCCAGCCGTGACAACCACGTCAGCGTTACGGACAGTGGTCCGGCCAACACCGTCGCGCACCTGAAGCTGGACGCGGGTGAGCCCGTCACCGTAACTCTGGTCGGGCGAAACCCGTCCATTCTCGGGGAGGGCTGTCCACGCCGACCAGCCGTTCCCGCCTTCGCCACCAGTGAACCCATCACCGTCGTCGACACGGAACCGGTACTCGATGTCTGTCGTGGCCGTTTTGGCATCCCAGACGTCCCAGACGAGATCGACATCACCACTCCTCGTCGGGTACACCGCGTCACCGTCGGCAAGCGTCACTGGGTCGGGCCCCTCGACAAGGGTGGCGTCTGGCCGCTGGATATCAGGCCCGGCACGCTCTGTGACGGCCATGTCAACACTCCCATTCGTGCCGCTTGCGCTCACTTTCAGCGGGCCGAGACTCCCACCGGCGCGCACAACAAGGTAGGTGGTGTCTCCCGGATTCTCAACAGTGGCTGAGAGCGTATTGGTGCCGCTTACGGAGAGTTCGTCACCGGTGGTGAGTCTGGGGGTGTCGGGGCGCTCGTCGACGAGTGCGGTCTCGAAGGCTGCTGCCTTTGCGCCGGTCACATCGATGTTGAGTTCGCCCGTGTCCGTTCCGTTGGGCGCCGAATCCAGCTCAAGAACCACGTAGTCGTCTGCGTGGTCCATTGAATCGTACACCTGTGCGTTACCGAAGGCAGTCCAGCCGTGGGTTGGCATCGAGGTTTCCCGCGGCAGCGACGTGTCGGGGGCTCCATAGAGCTTCCGTGTAGTCTCTTCGTAGTCGAGTTTCACGAGCAACCGGAGTGACTCCACATCGGAGCGAATCTGCTGGTACGCCTGCGGATCCTCAATGCCAGCGGCGTTGCTGATAACGTCGCCATGAACATCGTTCAGGTACGTTGGCAAGAGCAGATACGTCTCTTCAAGCAGGGCTTCGCGTTCTTTGAGGAGTTGGTTTGCCTCCGCGGTGTTGCCACGTTGTTTCGCCTGCTTGTAGGCCACCGAGTTCTGCTCGAGTTCAGCAAGCTTCACACGTAGGTCATCATACGATTCCGTGCCAGGGTCAACGTGGATCGCAATAGCCTGTTTTTGAATGCCTGGGCCAAGCGAACTGGCAAATTTGTCGGATTTATACGCAATGTCAATGACTGTGAGTGCGGTCCCGATCCCGCTGAAGCCGGTCGCCGTCTTGAGTCCGCGGTCCGCGTATTCGACCACCGTATCGATCGCTGCGTCTTTTGCTTCTGATTTGAGGGTAACACGGAGCTCGTTGCGAATCACGGCGGCCGCGTCATCTGCGTCTTCGCGCGCGTCTTCTTGCCAATATGATGCGCTAAGAGATTGGTCGCGGTACGTGTTGTAGGCGGTCGCCGGGAAGTCACTCCGTGGGTCAGTGGTGAGGCTTGCGTCAACTGCTTCGAGGGTGCCCTCTGTCTGAACGTAGAGTCCGCGGGCCGCCTCAACAAGCGCGAATAGTGAGAGTTTCTCGGTCGAGCCCTCATAGACGTATCCAGTGGACGTATTTTTCACGTATGTAACGCGCGTGGAGACCGTCTCCCAGCCATCGGTTGTGTCGTTATATCGCAGGAAAGAGACGTTCTGGACCGTCTTGCCGCTGTCATGTGGGATAGTAAAGCTAAACGTCGCCTTCTTAATTGCCGCATCGGGTGTCTCCGGATGTGAGACGTTGAGATACGTTCGGACTGAGGCATTTGGTGGTGCTTGCCGGTCGCCGGGCGCCCTGCTCGTCGTTTCCTCGGCGTCGATAACCGAGACACTCGTGTTCACGTCTTCGACACTGTCGGCGTACGAGATCGTCGTCGAATTGAGAGTGACGTCGTCCTGAGTCGCACTATTCAGGTCGGTGAGGTTGAGGGTAACCGACTCGCCAGCGGCGACCGATCCCGTTGCTTGTACAACATTGTCTTCAACTCCGGAGTCAATACTGTCCCCGCCAGAGCCGTTGGTGCCGTTCTCTTTCGTGTCGTCACCTTGGTCACCGCCATCATTCGCGTCGCCGTCTCGATTACCGTCAGACCCGTCGCCTGGGCTCCCATCCGTATCTGTGGCAACGGCGTTGATAGTGATCGCCTCGAGCGATTCAAGTTCAGTCTCGTTCGAGGAATCGATCTCAACTGAGACATTTGCCGATTCGCCGACACCGATAGTGACGCCGTCAGCGTCGGTGCCATCGAGTCGACGCTCGGTTTCCCCCTGTCCCGCAAACAGCGACAGTCCATCTACGGTGTCATCTACGGATACTGACACAGGGGCCGACCCACGATTTGTGACAACGAATACATTGGCAGCATACGTTGTTGCGTCCGGGTTCAACCCGTCAGCAAGCGTGTTGGTCCCATCAAAATTCAGTTGAAGTGTCCCGTCAGACTGCTCAGCGTACACGCCGTTGGGGCCTGTCGAGGGCTCCAACGAGAGATACGCCGCATCATCTTCTGCGACAGCAACCGACACTGTTCGGTCGGCTGTCACACTGGAGAACGCTCCAGTCATTGGAATTCCAGCTGTCAAAACAGAGACTGCGAGTAGTACAACAGCGACGCGACGCCATCGAGTCATTGTCGATCACACAGAGTGTCGACTCCGTCTCTCATTGCTCTTTTACACACATAATATAAGGATAGTAATGACCAAGTTGAAACATTGAAACTACCGCCTGAGTAGGTTCAATGAGTGCCTGAAAATGGCTGTACCATCGATATTCGCGGTCGTGGGGACTAAGGTAGCTGGCCTCCCGAGCGCAGCCGCACCGGTGTTGCCACCCAGGAGAAGACGCGTGGAAGATGCTGCTTGGAACTAGAGGGCCGTGCTCGGCCTGAAATCACATTCATTGCTGAATTATCTGGTGAAAGTATACTGAGTCGTCCTGGTGCTGATGGAAATCCAGTCAATACCCGGCCTAGCAGCAGCATCTGCTGAGTTGAAACCTTGTTGTTAGTCCACTGCTGGCCAGCTATCTCTCTCGTTGACATCGTCTCTGGGTTACGTTCGAGCGAAATTTTTTGGCAAGGTCGCGAGAAGTGGCCGTATGGCTCGGCTGGGGACACAATCGACAAGCGCTGACCGGCAGTTCGCGTTCGCATGGGTGGGGATGGGTGTTATTATGTCGGTCGCTGTTGCGACCATTGAGTTTCTTCCGCTTCCCTTGGAGGCAGTCTACGTGTTTGCTGCTGGTGTCATGCTCCGCGAGGCGCTCGGCTTGGCGTATTGGCTTGTCCAGCAGTGACCGATCGGAGCTAGATACACCATCCTGACTGACTAACGGGTGGCCGTCGAGTTCACTGACACCGGTCCTTTGACGACTGTTCTGTTTCCAAATCTACATGCCGGTTGCTGCTGTTGTTTACATATGGATTTGACAGATGCCACTGTGCTCGTCACGGGCGGCGCAGGCCTAGTCGGGAGCCACCTCGCAGCGACACTTGACGATGCGGGTGCGACAGTCCGCGTTGCTGATGACCTCTCGAAAGGTGAGCGTGAGCAAGTGCTAGAGTCCGTCACGTTCACCAAAGCCGACCTGACGGATCGCGACGACGTCGAACAGATCGTCACCGGTGATCTCGATATGGTGTTCCACCTCGCCGCGTACACAGACACGAACTTCGACGACGATCGGAAACTGTTCGAGGAAAATACCGAGATGACGTACAACCTCCTTGAAGCGATGCGTGGTGCCGATGTCAACCACTTCGCGTTCACCTCCTCCTCAACGGTGTACGGCGAGGCACCACGCCCAACCCCAGAAAATCACGCCCCACTTGAGCCAATCTCAATCTACGGCTCCTCAAAACTCGCCGATGAAGCGCTCATCTCGACATACGCGCACTCGTATGGTATCCAGTCGTGGGTGTTCCGCTTTGCGAATATTGTTGGTCCTTACCAGCGCGGCAACGTCGTTCCTGACTTTATCGAGAAACTCACCGATGACCCCACTGAACTCGAGATTCTTGGCGATGGCCGCCAAGAAAAGTCGTACATGTACGTCGAAGAGTGTGTATCCGCCATGAAATACGTCGTTGAGCACGCAGACGAGCCGCTCAATATCTATAATTTGGGCACGAAGACGACAACCTCGGTGACGGACATCGCAGACATCGTGAGCGATGAACTTGGCGTCGATCCGGAGTACACATACACGGGTGGGGATCGCGGCTGGACTGGTGACGTACCAAAGATGCGGCTCTCAATCGAGAAGCTTGCCGCACTCGGGTGGGAGCCGACACGTTCGAGTGATGAGGCTGTGCGGCAGGGCGCTCGCGATCTGATCGCCGAACTCGTCGAGTGAAATAGCTCACCCCTGTTGTGCGGTGTCTGGACACGCTCAGGAGTATCTCTCAACCGGGAGCTTTCACGCCGAACTCAGTCGTTCGTGCGTCGCCCTGGGGTTACCTCGCACAGCAGATGCTCCAAACCGCCAGTACATTGATGTCCATCACACAATATGATCGGTGGCTCGATGGAACTGAAAGGCGTGCTCCAAGCTGTGCTCACTCCTGGAGACAGCTCACACGCTTCGACGAGACATCGTGAGTGTCGCAACTGCGGGTCAAATCTCACGTGGAACCACGAACAGTGTCCCGGCTGCGGCGGCGATGTCGCCGTCTACGAGCTGTGAGCTGTGTAGATGCTGAGCAAGAACTATTACTCAGAATATCTCACATAAATCTATGTCTGAGACCGCAAATGGTCCGCGGTGTGACTGTGGCCGGCCAATTCCACGCGGGCTCTCAGCGACCGCTAAATGTGACCGGTGTCGAAGACGGTCGAAGTCACGATAATCTTCGGACCCGGTCATTCTCAAACGAGACGACCGGACTTCGTAGGCTGAAGAGTTGGTACTGCCTTTCTTGACTGTCTTCCTACGCTTCCGGTAGTTCACAACTGTTCTGTACTGCGGTGAGATGTTCTGTTGATAGTATTTTTCACAGATTAATTGGCCGACAACGCATCGGAGACCACAGGAGAGATGTCGGCGAGAAAATCCCGCAAATTCGATGCGCTTGCGGCATCAACGCCGATGATAACCCCGGACGGCGGCTCCGAATAGTGTAACAGAAGCCACTCATCATACAGTTGGAGCGAGCATCGGTGCTCACCAAGTGGGAGTGTCTGATCGGTCGTCTGGCCAGTACAGCTTCGCTTGATCTGTGTCAGGGTGGGGTGTGACTCAGTTATTGGCTCATCGGAGCGGCGGAGGGTGCGTTTCGCATGCGATGAGACGTACAAGAGCTGGCTTGACTCGTCATGATGGAGAAGCACCACATACAGATACTCGCCGAGTTCGGTGCGGAGGCGTTGAACAAGTCGCTGCTTGCTAGGAGGGAGGGGGCCGTCCGGGCGGGGCATAATACAAATTCCTGTAACCGAATAATAACTATTCCGGATGCTATAGGTTCCGAAATTCGAGGGAATAATAACTGATTATCATGGACGTTGAATTTGAATACCAGATTTAAATGCTTAGCAAATAGTGACTTAGTATGGCTGGAGTTCAAGCAATCTTTCTCGCTATCGGTTTCCCGGTTCTTGCGATAGGACTCCACGAACTCACCCACTTAGCAGTCGCTCGGATTGCCTGCCCGCTTTCGATTGAACATATCTCATGGGTCCCACTCCGACTTCGTCTTGATTTCGAGAGCATGCCGACAAAAGCCACACTTCGGATGATTGCACTTGCCCCTCTATTTGTCGGTAGCGTGGCTGCTATCACCGCTATTCAAACCGGTATTTGGCAACAGATTAAAATCGCTGATCCGTACTATCTCCATCATCTTATGATAGCGTACTGGTTCCTCTATATCATTCCGAGCCCTGCAGATATTCGACTAGCCATTTGGCCGTCGGTAGAGGATACACAGCGTGTTCAGATGAACCCACAATGAGCAACCAGCCAACTAGCACGTCGATGAGAGACGACCACCGTGCTGTTTCGACAGTAATCGGGGTCGTTATTTTGTTTGGGTTCCTGATCCTTGCGCTCTCACTGTATCAAGTGGAAGTCGTTCCACAGCAGAATGCGGAGACGGAGTTCCAACACTCCGGAGAGGTCCGAAACGATCTTGTCGAGCTTAGAGCAGGTATTCTACAAGCCGGGAGCATCGACCAGCCACAGTATCAGACGGTTGAGCTGGGGACTACATATTCCACCCGTGCATTCACAATAAATCCTCCAGCGCCGGCTGGGACGATACGGACCAGCGAGCCATATCCAATCACGATTGCGTACGAATCTAATGAAACGGTAATCGAGACTATTCCGACTCGGTTCATCGAGTATCGGCCGGGATATAACGAACTTGACCGATCGCCGACGTGGTATGACGCATCTGTGCTTTACCTCGATGCTCGTGAGGAGGGGGGTGGAATCGCGGTAATCGAAGATCAGACCCTCGTTGATGGCGGAGAGGTACAAATCACGGCTCTCCAAAACGAGTTTCGTCAGAGCGGGACCGGACGGGTTACTCTTGAGCTCCGTCCAGCTGAGAGTGTCACTGGTGAAATTCCAGAAGGTAACCTCATTGTCACTGTCCCGACGCGGTTGAGCGATGACGAGTACTGGGGTGGGACTGATATTCCAAACAATGAGTACAGTATTACAGATGACACAAATGACGATGGCGTCTACAACCTGACGCTTGAGACAACCACCAGCAACCTGACTGTGGATACAGTGGGAGTACAGGAAGCACCTGAAGAGCCAACTCAAAACGACGCTGCGCGCGTCGGCGGCAACACCAGTAATTCACCCACCAGTAATCCATCCACCAATAATCCACTCCCGCCTAACGCTGTCGCATTTAATGATCTGAGTGAAGACGGTGTGTACAACACCAGTGAACCAACGTACACAGAATCAGAAGCAGCACAACTGGATGAACCCGTTGACTTAGTCATCAAAAAAGATATCATCAGTAATAAAATCGATATTGGAACCCAATCAGTACAATTGAAAGATGATGCAAGACTGGAGACTACCAACGAACTGAAACTTGATGTCCGTGGTGAAATCAACTTACAAGATGGCACAGTTGATAGCGAAAACAAAATAACCCTGAAATCCGACAGCGGTGAGATTAATGCTCAAGATGCAACATTAGAGAGCAAAAATGAGATGAAAATAACCGCTAGCGAGGACGTTGATCTTACCGGCGCGACCGCGGACAGCAATAACAAAATCACGGTGACGGCGTCGGGTGCTTTCACTGCCCAAGACGCGACCTTAGAGAGCAAAAATGAGATGAAAATAACCGCTAGCGGGGACGTTGATCTTACCGGCGCGACTGCGGACAGCAATAACAAAATCACGGTAACGGCGTCGGGTGCTGTCAAGGCTCAAGATACAACGCTAGGGAGCGATAACGAAATGAAGATAACCGCCAACGGTGGCGATATTGACCTCAGTGGTAGCACAACAATAAGCAATAACAAAATAACACTCACCTCTTCGGCTGACATTGACCTGCGAAACACAGGAATTCAAGCACAGAATATCAAGGCCTCGCCTGCGTCGTCGGGGGCCCTGTTCGTCAATGATAATGGAGGCACTCGCGCCGATGGAGGCACCTACATTGAGAAGAAAAATGGGAAGGCCAGCGATATCTCACTACAACAGGGGACAGTGAACGGAACACCTGAGAAAGGGCGTATCAAGTGATTGCTTCGGGTGAGATACGACTGACAGACATAATGAACTTGTGACCGTTTTCCACAGAGCCTTGCCGATATAGCAAGACATCAGAGACCGTCGAGAAGCATGCGAGAACTCTCAGTAAACCCGTTCCGTTTTCAGCATTGAAGCCGATGATTTCCACAGCTGGCGGCCCAGAATCTCGAAGAAAGCCTGAGTATCAGACTTTCGTGTGAGTTCTTACAACTCGCTGTGTCGGTTCCGAGAGCGAATCTCGTCGACCTCGCCCTCCAGCATGAGAAACACTGTCTCACTCATTGAGCGCTAATTGGTGACTTCGCCGTTAATTCCAGCGTTGTATGCCTTATTGAGTGTATTTTGTTCACAGTGTTGATCGGTGATCGGGTTGACGTATCATTACAGGCTTCACAGAGGTCGTTCTACGTGTATATCCCGTCAGCCCACAACTCCCGCAAGTCTTCGGCGTTACACCGAAACGCATAGCAGAATATACTCGTTATAGGTTTTCTTTTTGTGATAATTTAACCATGATGGTCAGTGCGTCGAAAAGGAAGTGGTATACACAGAACCGCAGTAACCCCCATTTGTTCAAATAGACATCGCGTCCTCGAAAACATGAGCGAAAACGGACCCTCAGACGCAGCAATCTACGCCCGAGTTTCGACATCGGATCAGGATGTCTCTCGGCAGTTCAACGAAGCACGCGAATATCTAGAACGTCTCGGTGTCGAGGACATCGAGGAGTATCCAGAGATCGTCACCGGCGCTGCCGACACCGACACTCGCGAGGTGTACAACCGACTCCTCGACGATGTCGAAACGGGACGGTTCGATCTCGTGGTCGTTCACGAAATCAGTCGGCTCTCTCGCCTCGGTCCGACTGAGATTCACGAGTTCATCCAACACTGCTTGGAACATGACACCGGCGTTGAGGCTCTCGACGTCGCCTCGACGGTCTCCCGGCGTCCGCTCGGCGTCCCCCCGACGGTACCGATCGGGGCAGTCCAAGGAAGCAGTGCTACCCCGGCCAACCCCTCCCACTCTGTGGAGCGACCGTCGAGAGAGAAGGGGTTAGACGATCGAGATCGCGAGCCTGGCATTGTGAGAGACACGACCCACGTGTCCACTACCAAGCCTTGGCCAAACGATTGCTGCCCCCTTGGTGTCGACGTTGGTTCGCTCTTGGTGTCTCCCTTGGCGCCGCGTTGGGAGGCGCTTGGTCGTCGAGAGGGAAGCTCAAGGGAGCAGTGCTCCCCCGGACTCCCCCACCCAGCCTCTCGCGCCACCGCCGAGCGGGAGATGCCAAACACACGAAGCCAGTACGCCATTATTGTGATCAAATAGTTCGATATAGGTATTGATACAGGGTCTACCGTATGATATATAGTCACCTTGATGTGGATTCGTTGAGAGTACCTTATGCTGTCGTGCCGACCTCAGGTGTGGGGTTGTTGTTGACGGCTCGCCGGGTGAGCAACCCGGACAAGCCACATGAACAGACGCAAGTTACTCATGACGCTCGGTGTAGCAGGTGGAACAACAGCGGCGCTTGGTACCGGCGCCTTTTCGACGGTGACGGCAGAGCGGGAGATGACCGTCACGGTTACCGATGATGCGAGTTCGTTCCTCGCGCTTACAGCAGGGGAAGAACACGGGGAGTACGTGGAGACGAGCGGAGCGCAGGCTGTGCTCGATTTCTCAGATGGAGAGCAGGGGCTCGGGACTGGATCAACGTACACGTTTGACGATACACTCAACGTTCAAAATCAGGGTACACAGCCAGTGTACGTGTGGACAAGCGTAGCAAGCGACACCTTCGAAGACGGTGATGTGTACCTGTATCGGGCTGCTGACGGGAGCAACACCGCCTTCACGCCTGCGCGAGCGACACAGGTCGGTACAGGAAGTGGACTCTCGCTTGGCGTCTATGTTGACACGACTGGAATCGACACCGGAACGTACAACGTCGAGATCACCATCCGCGCCGCGGATGAGCCACCGGACGCAATCGACGACCCTGGTAACGAAGAACCCGAGGAACCAGAAGAGCCAGACGAGCTCGTCGACTCACTGTTTTTTGACTCAACAGCGAGCCTTCTTGATGCCAACGGGCCCAATACACTCGCTGACGAGCAGGTCGTCGTAACCGCCGAACCAGCCGCCACGTCGATTGATGCGGATGGGAACGGCGACGCAACAACGTACCCCTCGACAGAAGAGCTCCCGCTCATGGCGCTTGACGGCAACATCTTCGCTGCTGGCGCCCCATTCGTTCAGGATGATACGTCATTTGGACTCTACGGGAACGATGAGTTCTTCTTGAATCTGCTCGATGAGTATGTCGGCAGCGGGACAATCATCTGGGACGAGAGCCACGGGCAATTTTATGATCTCGCAGAGCACGAGCAGATCGAAGAGTACATCGAGAACAACGGCTACACCGTGACGGCGGGTGACGACCTGTTAACCCAACTCCCTGATGCGGATGCCGTGGTCGTGACATCACCTTCTGACGCGTTCTCGGATGAGGAAAAGACAGCGCTGTCGACGTTTGCTGAGGATGGTGGATTTGTGATTCTTCTCGACCAGTCTGACTTCCAGAATTTCGATGCCACAGCAAATCTCAACGATATTGTCGACGAGGATGGGATTGAGACACAGATCCGGTTTAACGACAATCAGGTCCTCACTGACGGCGAGTTCGCCTTTGAGACGACCCAGTTCAACACGAATTCGTACGTACGGTTGTTCGCCCAGCGCCCAGGAATTGGTGTTGAAATCGAGAAGGGAGAGACATACGAAGTTGATGTCGTAAGTGTTGCTGACGGCGATACTGTTGATGTCCAGTTCCCTGATGGGGACGAAGCGCCGGTACGAATACTGGGAATCGATACACCAGAAACCGGAGACACCACCGAACGGATTGAAGAATATGAGGGGATCACCGATGAAGACGCACTCCGGACGAAAGCCAACGAAGCGTCTACGTACGCAGAGGATCGGCTCGGAGATACTACGGTGACACTCAGTTTCGATGATAACGAACCGCTCCGTGGTGACTTCGACCGGATTCTCGGATATCTTGAACTGCCAAACGGTGATGTCTACAATGAAAAGGTAGTCGCTGACGGGTGGGCACGGCTGTATTCCTCAGGATTCGGGGGGCATGATGACCTCTGGGATCTCGAGGACAGCGCACAACAGGCCGGGAGTGGTATTTGGGAGCTCTCAGACCCGGCGGCAGTCCCTGAATCGAAAGATGACCCGGTAACAGATCTCTTCTTCCCAGAACCAGTTGCGGTCACTGGCGGGACAACTGTGGTCTCCGCAGAGAACGGCGATCCACTCGCTGCGATCGACGAGACAGCTGGCGTGGCTGCGATCGGCGGCCCACTGCTTGATGAGGGATTCGAGCCGGATGAGGCGTCCGAGGAAGCCCCGACAAACACCGGCTATCAGGTGTATCCGTTCGTGACGAACGTGGTCGACCGGCTGACAGACGACGGCCTCTCTACGCGTGTACTCGTTGATGGCGGCCACGGTCAGTTTAACGCAGACTTCGCGCTTGGAAGCGAAGACATGGCCTATTACCAACGGTACCTAGAGGGCCAGTCGACTGCCGATGCCGACAGCGTGGCGTTAGAACAAGTGAACAACCTCACTGACGATGCGGGACCAAACCTGCTCGATAGTGCTGGCGACCCTGCGGCAAGCGCGTTGCTCATTTCAACGCCTGTCGACGAGTTCTCGGCTGCTGAACGAACTGCTGTTGCTGACTTCGCCGCTGCCGGTGGCGCAGTGCTATTGATAGGCACAGCGGCAGACACGGACGCACTCGAGAATTTCAGCCCGCTTGTTTCAGCGCTCGATTCGAGTGTCAGTTTCACCTCAACGTCAGTGACTGACGCAGAGAATAATCTCGGCGAGGCATCACTCCCAACGACAACGAACTTCGCTGACGAGCCGGATCTATTCACCGCGTTCACGCCTGATAGTGGAACCAGTGAGCCGGCACCACCGAGTGTTGCAGTGACTGACGTGAGTGGCGGTGACGAGTACGCCGTGATCGACAACACGAGTTCACAGACAGTGGACTTGGAAGACTGGACGCTGTCTGATGACGCTGAAAACACGTACACCTTCGGCAGTATCTCGCTCTCGCCTAGCGAGACGGTTGTAGTAACAACGAGCGAAACCCCAGATGGAGCCGCCCCGACAGCAGACTACACCGTCAATTGGGATGCGGGGTTCGTCTGGAACAATGACGGTGACACCGCAACGCTACGTAATGCGAGTGGGATAACTGTCGACACGTTCAGTTACTGAACACTCTACATCTGATTATGATTATTTTATCAGCTATCCATCTATGAACAAAGAATAACGGTTTATTGCCACTCCGTCAGAGCTACTCTGCGAGGTCGTAAAACCCACGGTGAACCCATTTGATACAGCTGAGTCGATAAAGTTCTCGTAACCGAGAGCTGACGTACTCTTGTCGCACGGCAAGTTCGGTACGATACGTCGACCCCCCAGAAAGGATCCGGAAGATGCCGGTCTCAGTCTTTGTAAATTCGCTCCCACCGGTGTCGAGTAGTCGAAAACGGTTCGGTAGTGAACCACCGAAGGCGGTGTTGAGATAAGGCCGGAGGATGAGGCGGTCAAAAGATCGAGTGGTCTATGCTCAATTTCGACCGCCTCAACGGCGATAGCGGTTGTATCGAGTTAGATTTTCTGGAGCGAGAGGCGACACCCGAGCCGGCGATGAGGCTCGGTATCCGTCTCCATTTGGCTGGACTATCACTTTCGGATACTGTTTCGATTCTTGAGGATTTGGGTGTCGATCGTCATCGAACCACCGTCCATCGGTGGGTACAGAAAGCCGATCTACAGCCGGCAGACGGTGCCAACCCGAATCACGTTGCGGTCGATGAAACCGTGATTCAGCTCAATTCTGAGCGATATTGGCTGTACGCTGCCGTCGATCCCGACACGAACCGCCTGCTCCACGTTCGGCTGTATCCGACGAGAACGAACGCGATCTCCTCGATGTCTCTCTCAGAACTTCGTGAGAAACATCAGGTCGACGACGCACTCTTTCTCGTCGATGGTGCTCCGTGGTTACAGGCAGCCTGTCATCGCCAAGGACTCCGATTCCAACACGTCACACATGGGAATCGGAATGCCGTCGAACGTGTCTTTCGTGAAATAAAACGCCGAACAAACCAGTTCTCAAATACGTTTAGCCACGCCGACCCGAGTACCGCTGAAAATTGGTTACAAGCGTTCGCCTTCGCATGGAATCAGCTTATCTAAACACTACCTCGGAACGGAGCGGATTCCGAACCGTCCTTCGGAGGCGGCCTGTCCGCCCGCGTAACGAGGTAGTATCTGAAAGGGCAGTCGGTGAACGCCACATCCTCGAAGGGTGTGTCTCTGCCGACTGCTCAAAGCACGCGACACGATACCCCCAACTCCGCTGATGCCTGCTGGTGTCCCCGTGGCAAAAACAACACTGGGACGCCATACACGGTGAAGGATAGGGGTAACGGCCACTTGGCATGGCCAGCAGTCCACCAGTTCGACACTGTGGGACCACCCGTGCCCGAAAGGTCTGGTAGTCAACTGATTGGACTACAAACCTGAAACTCCCACCGCTCGGGATTCCTCCGCGTTTACGCGGAGGAGGATGTCAACCGTCCAGTTTCGCTGATGCCGGCTTCTGCGTCGCGCCCACAGTCGACCACTCACGGAGCGAATTGAGAAGCTTGCCGCACTTGGCTGGGAGCCGACCCGCTCAAGCGATGAAGCGGTGCGGCAGGGCGCTCAAGACTTGATCGTCGAAATCGTCGATTGAGGCAGAACACACTGTGGTGCGGCCATGGCGATTCTTTACAACGGGGATCAGGAAACTATTCCTCAAAGCAAGAATTATATTCTCTACTCTGTAATCCCACATATGGCTGAGACAGACGCTGGCAATGGGCCACCACCCTTCGAGGATGCGTTCGCCAGCGATGATGTTGAACAGCGTATCTACGGCAGCATCCTCCAGGCCCGCGAGCCGACGGCGGCGAGCGCAATCGCCGACAGCGCCGACTGTGACCCCAAGACCGCCCGGAAGTATCTGGGGTGGTTCGATGACCTTGGCATCGTTACCCGACACGACGGCCATCCGGCCACCTACGAGCGCAACGACGCGTATTTTGAGTGGCGACGCATCAACCAACTCGCAGCTGATCACTCCGTTGAGGAGCTACAGGAGCATGTTCGTGAGTTGACGACGCGCATCACCGAGTACGAGGCGACATATGACGCCGCGTCACCGGCCACAGTCGATGCCGTCGCCGCCGCGGACGGCAGCGACGAGTTGACCATCGACGCCGTGTACAGTGACCTCGCTGATTGGGCGACTGCCCGCGAGGAGCGTGACCGCTACGAGCGCGCGCGCCAGCAACGTACGGGTGGCGAACGCGAACAGGCGTCTGGGTAGCCTGCTCGATGGTGCCACCGACAGGTGATGGTGGGAGCCCTGCCCCTATCGATCGCCCCATCCTCGAGTTCCTCCAGACACGGCTCCAAGCGACGAGGCAGGTCTCCCGAGCGACCGTCACGGACGCTAGTGGCCATCTGGAACTCCAGGTCATCTGTGTCCCGTCGTACTACCCAGCAGCCGTCGACGAGGCGCAGTTGACAGTCCGCTGGTACACGAATGATGACTTTAAAATCCACTATCGAGAGATATATACGGACCACACCTGGGAGTGCCGGTGGGACCGGCACCCGAATCCACACAATACACGAGACCATTTCCACCCCCCGCCCACCGCCCCGACGCCCGGCGAGGACGCATCGTGGCCAGCCGACCATCGTGACGTCGTTGCACTTGTTCTCGACGAGATTGAAGACCGGGTTACGGCCCTCTGGAGCGAGTAGAACACGTTCCCTCTGTGCTCACCCGGACTCCTCGGCGTCGAGCGGTGTCCGGGTGAGTCCGACGGTGTCGTAGTCTTCCTCCGTCGAGAGTACGCGCCCGTCGCGGGTGGTAACGAGGCTGGCGTGGAGCGCATCGAACGGGGTGATATCGCACTCGTCGAGGAACGCGGCTGCGGTCAACACCGCGTCCTCGTGTTCGGCCGGAACAATCGGAACGAGTTCGAGCAAATTGGTGATCGCTCGCGGCGCATCAATCTCGTACTCGGCAGCCTCGCGGTCGTAGAACAACACCAGCACCTCGGCATACGCGGGTATCGAGGTGTGGATGTCGTCGCGCTCGTCGAGGGCCCGGATCGCGGCGTCCTGGAGCCAGTCGTCGTCTTTCACCAACGCGGTGAGAAAGTCCGTTTCGACGTACACGGCTACTCAGTGGCCTCGTTTGACCGATCGGCGGCGTCTGCTCGAACCTCGTTGGCGATCGCCTCACGCGCCTCTGTTTTGAGCTCGTCGGCCGTGCGAGATGAGGCGATTCGCTCCGATGTCTCGGCAGCTGTAGGTAGTGTTCAGATAAGCTGGTTCCATGCGAAAGCGAACGATCTGAGCCACTCGTCGGCAGTTTCTGCTTCAGCGTTACTGAAACAGTTTGAGAAACAGATAGTTCGACGTTTTATCTCACGAAAGACACGTTCGATGCTGTTCCGATTTCTATGTCGTTCGTATCTGAAATTGAGGTCGTGTTTGCGACAGGCTCGCTGAAGTGAAGCTGATCCATCGACGAGAACTGTTGCGTCATCTATGTCGTGTTTGTCACGGAGATCAGCGAAAAACCGATCCGCGAGGGCGTTATTTGTCGTCGGCTCAAGCTGTGTGTGGAGCAGATCGTTCGTTTCCGGATCGACAGCAGCGTACAGCCAATATTGTTCATCGTCAAGTCGAATCACCGTCTCATCGACCGCGACGTGATTCGGGCTCCGACCAGATTCCGGCTGTAGGTCGGCCTTGTGAACCCAGTTATGAACGGTTGATCGAACTCTTTCAACACCGAATACCCCAAGAAACGAAACAGTATTCGAAAGCGATAATCCTGCTAAATGAAGCTGAATACTGAGCTTCATCAACAGCTGCGGTGTTGCCTCTCGCTCCACAAACTCTAAGTTGATCTCGTCTAAACAGCCGCTGAGGCGGTCGTTTTCGGGCATAGAACACTTTGAAAACGCACCGCCTCACCTTTCAAACCTTATCTGAGCACCGCCATACCGAGCACCAAACAGTTCTTGGTATCGACCTCGGCGTCAACAGCCTCGCAGTAGCTTCGACCGGCACGTTCTGGCAGGGCGACGAATACGATCACTGGTGCCATGAATTCGAGATGCGGCGTGGTGAGATGCAACAGCGCGGGACGCAAGCCGCGCACGACGCCCTGCTTCGCCTCGGAAAGCGGGAAGAAGCGTGGCGGAAACAGTACATCCACACCGTTGCCAACGGAATCGTCTCGGAAGCTGTTGACCACGATTGTGGTGTTATTGTGTTTGAGGACTTGACCAACATCCGAGAGCAACTTCCACAGGCGAAGTGGCACCACATGTGGGCGTTTCGACGCCTCGCCGAGTACGTCGAGTACAAAGCGCCCGAACAGGGCGTCTCCGTGAAGCAAGTTGAGCCGAACCACACGTCCCAACGCTGTTCTCGAACGGACTGTGGGTTCACGCACGAATCGAACCGTGACGGCGAACACTTCCATTGCCAGAAGTGTGGCTACGAGGTCAACGCAGACTACAATGCAGCGAAGAATATCGGGCTACGCTATGCCCGAAAGCGGAAACACAGACTCCGTTCCTCGCCCAAGTCGGGGAGCGGAGACGCACCAGTAGACGTGCGTGTGAATTGTGGGACGGTGAACGGCAAGAGTCACCAGCCCATTGCCGGGGACTGATTGCCGGGAGTCCACATCAAAGCCCTACCCTCAACGAGCGAACCCCGTATGGGGTGAGCGAAGTAGGGTAGGGTAGTTTACGGAGAATCGAGGAGAAAGCCTCGCGCTTTAGCGCGGGGATGAATCCGACACTACCCTTCACGGTCCACCGTTCGATGGCACGGCTGGATATTCCACGCTGCTCCAATACACACATTCAAGTAAGTTTATCTACATAGGTTACGTATGGCGAAACAGGTCGTCACCCGCATCTATACTGCTTCCATACGGAACCAGTCGCGGGTGCAAGACGACCTTGATTCGCTCGGGTTCGCAGCCAGTAAGCTCTGGAACGTCGGACGGTGGACGTGCAGTCGGATCTGGGATGAAATCGATCACATCCCGAACCACAACGAACTCACCACGTACCTCAAAACCCACGAACGCTACGATGACCTTCATTCTCAGTCAAGTCAGCGAGTCCTTCAAGAACTCGCTGAGGCGTTCAACGGCTGGTACGGTAAACGACAAAACGGAGATCTGAGTGCAAACCCGCCCGGCTACCGTAAACACGGGGACGAGCACCCGCGTTCCACAGTCACATTCAAGCAGAAAGGCTTCAAACTCGACACTCAGTACGACCGCGTTCGACTCTCAAAAGGATCAAATCTGAAGGAGTACTGGTCGGATTTCGTCCTGTGTACGTACCAGACTCGCCCTGACGTTGACCTCTCCACCGTGGAGAACGTCCAACAAGTCAAGATTGTCTGGGCGGGCGACGAGTGGGAACTACACTTCGTCTGTAAGGTCGAGATCGACGTAGATGAAGCCCCCGGTGAGAAGACGGTGGGTGTTGATCTCGGTATTAACAACTTTGCCGCGCTCGCGTATGAAGACGGTCACAGCGAGCTGTACCCGCTGAACTGCTTGAAACAGGACGACTACTACTTCAGCAAGCGGATTGCCCGGTGTGATGACTCGAACTCCGAGCAGGCCACGCGGTTGAACCAAAAGAAGTCGGCCCGCCGCACCCACTACTTCCACACCCTCTCGAAACGTATCGTCCAGCGGTGTGTTGACGAGGAAGTTGGAACTATCGTGGTGGGCGATCTCTCCGGCGTCCGTGAGGATGAGGAGAACGGCGAGTCAAAAGACTGGGGGAAACACGGCAATCTTGACCTACACTCATGGGCGTTCGACCGGTTCACTGACCTCCTCGAATACAAAGCCGAGATGGAAGGTATCACGGTTGAACAAGTGTCTGAGCGGGATACCTCGAAGTCGTGTTCGTGCTGTGGCCGGAAGCGTGACGCGAACCGTGTTGAACGCGGACTGTATGTCTGCGATGAGTGCGGGACTGTGGCGAACGCAGATGTGAACGGTGCTGAGAACATTCGGCAGAAAGTATCTCCGAGTTCACCGAATCTGTCGGTGAATAGGAGTAACGGCTGGTTGGCACAGCCATCGACGTTCCTGTTTGACAAGGAAACTGGTGCGTTCGCGCCTCAAGAACGGGTTACGTCGTAAACCACAATATCCCAACCCAGCGGTGCCGTGGGAATCCTCGCGCTTCAGCGCGGGGAGGATGTCAAAGGCTGACAAACGGAAGTATTGCTTTCGCGTTTTCATCGTAGGAAAGCGCTTCAGCTTGACTCACACCTACGGGGGTGATCAAGTCGATCACCCGTGGAGCGTTGCCGGAGGCCTCCTCACGGGCTCCACCGAAGGTAAACGCCCCAGGATTCCCCACTTGTACGTCGCGGAATGAGCCGAAGTTCTCAGAGCCAACTACTGGGATAACTTCTGTGTTTGTGAGATCAATATCCAGACTGTCCTTGTCCACAATTAGTGTAACCGTGTTGGCAGTGCGATCGACCGTGATTTCCGGGGTCCCCAGGTTTGACCCCTCGGCGTCTATAACATCCCGCTTGAAGAAGTCAGATGTCCTCCCGAGGCCGCTAGCAGCGACTCGGTAATGCCACTCGTCGGCAAACTCTACGTTTACCCCTAAGTCGTCGCGTGAAGTTGTGCTTCCGTTAGCGAGTGACGGGTCGCGGAGCCATAGGGTAAAGATCTGCGGCGAGAAGTACTCTACGTCGAAGCCATTCTGTAAGCTTTCAACCTCGAAGGTGAACTCATAATTACTATCGGACTCGGACAGCGTGAACTGCCGCAGGTCGAAGGCACCATCGTTGAACGCGCTGTCAGTCGGGTACGTATATGAACCGGGGCCGTAATCATCACCTACCGGATCGTCGAACTCGGTCTCGATGCCACTCTGGGGATCAGCGGGTCGGATACGCATCGCAGTCCCGCCGCTGGCTCCCATCGAGATAGTGACTGTGTCACCTGCTGAGACGCGATAATTGCTAATGTCGATTTCTGTCGGATTACGCTCCACGCCAGTCCCGGCGGCGTCGGCATACTCCGTCACCATCCACCCATTCTCCCGGCTGGTGAGGAATTCTTCGAGCGAGACTGTCAACTCTCGCGCGTTCTCGTCAGTCATCGCACCGAGGAACCATTCCTCACCACTGCGTCTAGCGACGATAATATACTCCCCGATGGCGGCGTCTACGACAGTCGTCTCGTCCCAGTTCGTGGGGACCTGTTTAATGAATTCAAACTCTGGTTCGGTATCGTAATTTTCGTTTTCAGTGTCCTCGCTCTCGAAGTCCGTGTACGCCGCAGGGAACGGGGGAGCACTACCCTGCTCGGTGACACCGATAGTGTTGAGGTTGAGACCCCCAACATCGTCTGCGCCGAGTTTAATCGCTACCGTGTTGTCACCGGCTTCGAGATCGACCGAAACCGTATGAATAGCCCAGTCATCCCAGTACTCAGTGAATGCCGGTGTGAGTTGTTGTTCGGCTCCGCTGACCTCCAGTGTAAGTTCCGGATTCCCGTTCCTGGTAACTACGTCCCGGTTATCCTCTTCATCACTCGCGTATCGAAGGTGGAGATCGTAGGTTCCGGCTTCAGCGACATTCTTTATTTTGAACGTCACTGTCGCGCCTCGTGGTTCGCGGTTGGGATCTATGGGGACATAATGGGCACCGTAGGCATTGCGCCACTGATCAGCGGTGATCATGCCGTTCAGGTCTCCGGCCTGTGCCTGAACAAACTCGCCAATCTCGAACGTATTATCGATATACGCTTCGATGCGATCGGCAGCCATCTGGAGACCGGCTAGATACGCCGGATACATCGCTAACTGCTTTGCTCGAGTTGTCTGGATCTGGCCACCTTCGTCATCGTTGAATGTAATGTCAAAGATACCGGGCTGGTAACTCGTGGGGCCGGCGAGCATCCGGGTGAACGGAAGGGTAACGTGATGATCTCGTCCGACGTCCGCACCGAGCGCGCCGAACCCGTCATACTCCTGTGCTTTCACGACTTCCCGCGCAGCGACGTTGGGGTACGTCCGGATTTCACCAGTTGGTTTGATCCCCTCGTGGATCTCCAACATCTGGCGGTTCGCAGCGGCAGCTTTGATAACACTCCGGTGGTGGTTCACCGCACGCTGAGAGTGGTGGGTATACGTCGCCTCCGCATCGGCTTCTTCATCGTACAAGCCTGGGTCGTTGACATAGCCGTTCTTGATCGACCGAATCCCAGCGGCCTCGTACTCTGCGAATAGATTTTTATTTTCGATCTCGTCTTCGTAGTTGCCGAGATTCCCCGACGTCTCATTGTGCATGGTCATCTCGACCGCGTTCGAGAGACCGGCTCCGAACTGAGTGACCTCGTTCACATCAAAGTCCGGATACGAGTCATCAACACCAAGCTCGAGCGCTGCTCCATCGGCACTGGCACCATAGGTACTCCACCCCTCATTCCACCCCTCCGCGAGAACACTGTCGATGCCGTGCTCGCTCGCGAATCGCATGTACCGTTTCATCCGCTCCGTCCGCGCGCCGTGGATGTACGAAGCAGGATTGTTACCATTGCCGGATATCTCACCATCGCTCTTATACTCCCAGTTGGCGCTTCCAGCGATCATCGTCCACCAGATACCGACGTACTTCCGACCGTCTTCAAGCCACGACGTGTCACCACCGCTCGGGAACGCTGCCTCGTCGAGTGGGTCCGCTAGCAAGGGGATGAGCTGAGACTCTATCAGGTCTCCCGGCGTGTCCCCGATCTGGAGCGTTCGCCATGGGGTCACGTGGGGAGCCGAAGCCTTCACTGATGACCCGTCTGGAAGCGGCGCGAGCTCCGCCGCAAATCGTGGACTCCCCGCGCTAGATTGAGACGCCAGCGACAGGGAGGCGTAATCGGTGAGATTCGATTCGTGAACGCTCAGATACGGCCCATCACCGCCAGTATCCATCGTCAGCGGCGTGTGTGCCCCACGTTGCACTGAGTTCCCAAGCGGCCGTGTGGATCCGGCTCCTGACGGAATATCACTCAACGAGCCCGTCTCGTACTCCTGTTCAAACCTCGGATTCACCCACTCGTTTTCGATCCACCACGCGTCATAATCATCGGCAAAATTAAACTCCGTGTTCTCCGAGTTAATAATGAAGTCTCCAAATTCGTCACCCAACAGCACGCGGAACCCGAGCCCGCTGTTGAAGACACGCATCTCAAGGCTCGCTGTGCGGCCATCTTCTGTTGTCTCCTCGTCTGTTATCTCTTGTAGATTGAGCGTGAGATAATTGTACTCCTCCTCGACAGAGGCGAAATCGCCCCACTCTGGTGTCCACGATTCTGTTGTAGTCCCACGCTCACCGCCAATAACAGTAATATCTGGTCCGCTGCCGCTAATGTCTGTCCCGAACGCCTCTTGATCATTGAAGTTGAACCCAATTGGCGACGACTCCAGGTACGTCGTTCCTTCATACCTGACAGTGTAGCTGGGCACTCCCGAAGAGACGTCGACAGACATATCGATAGATCCGTCTGGAGAACTGACCGTCTGTATATCGAGATCTCCTTCAATCGCGTTCGCTTCGTCCGGCTTCTCGACATCAGCGTGAATAGTCACCGGAAGCGTCTGGTCGGCCGTAACGGATTCTGTATCGATATAGACGCCAATTGATTGGCTTTCGCCGACAGCCAACGTGGGCACGTCGCCCTCGCTGTTACGAAGCCGCTCATCCTGATTACCTCCTCGATAAAAGTAGATGGAATCTGAATCAAAGGGTGTGTCACTGAAATCGAGAGTCCCCCAGGTGTAGATCGTCTGTGTTCCTTGATTTGTGATCTCAAAGACGTCATCAAACACGTACTCGGAGTCGGGGCCCAACCCCTGACCACCAGAATCTGTGTCACTGAAGTCAAGTCCAAGCTGACCGGTGCCTGTTACTGTTGCATATTCACCGTTCGGCCCGCTAGACGGCGCCAATCTGAGGAATGCATCCGCATCCCCCGCAACTTGAACATTAACATCTCGATTTGCTGTGACACTACTGAATGCACCAGTCCCGACGGCACTAGCGCCAGCGGCGCCGCCGAGCAACATGAGGAGTTGGCGTCGATTTACCATGGTTGTTCAACCGATGCCCAATGACGGAATCGAACCGTCGGATCGTGGCTGAGAACCACAGACCACACCTGTGTGGGTGATACGTAATCGTGAAAATGTAAATAACTACATATTTTAGAGGACAACTGAGCTATTTGTTCTCTCACATTATATATGGGACCCTACTTATATAATCTTTGAAATTATATTATGTAGGACCCGGTGGATTGACTAGAGCTTGCTGCTGTACACCACAACCCCCGACCTCGATCTCAACGATGCGAACCTCTTCGGCGTGACGCCGACGCTTCTCGACCTGATGGGTGTCAACACCGACGACGAGTTCGACGGCGAGAGCCTGCTCGGGTGACTGTGATCCGGACCTGCCTACTCTTTCGACAGCGCACCTGAGCCGTGTAGAAGGTGACCGATCCCGACGCACCCGCTGCGGATTCAACACAGGTCGACCGCCGCGTACTGGTCTGTGTGGACGGACCACAGCTTTCGAGAGAAATGAAAGAATATACTATGATACCAAAGTACTATTTTCCTCTATTTCGTGTGTGCCGATATGAGCGACCGACACCCACCAGCTACGTTTACAGATATCAACGAGGCAGTCGGGACAGACTGGGAGTCTAACACGACGCCATACGAGCGCATTCGGCATGTCATTAGCCACACATACAGCCCACTGTCGGCTGATACGGTCGCTGATACTGCGCGGACCGCTCCGAAGACCGCTCGAAAGCATCTGAACACACTCGCAGACGAGGGGTTCGTCGAGACGACACCCGGCGAGCACGGCAGTACGCGGTATCGTCGCTCGTCTGAATCACTGGTCATGGAACAGGCGTCCGACATCCTAGAGCACGCTTCGACTGACGAACTCGTCGCACGGATTCAGGACATGCGCGAGCAACTCACAGAGTATCAGGCTGAATTCGGCGTCGAGTCCCCTGAAGAGTTAGCCGTCAGCCAAACGAATCAGGCTCTTGCCGAATCCGGGGTTCCACAAGGAGGGATCGATCCCGAGCGGATTCGTGAGTGGAAGACGCTCCGCCGGAACCTCGCGTTCGCAAACGCGGCCCTCTCGATCAGTACCGCCGAGCAGTTTGTCGACGATGACCGTCGCTCGACTGATGAGAACGTCCCGGCCTGAGCGATGGTGGACGCTTCAGATCACAACGAACATCATACACTCCGTGGAGCGACAGACCGTCCGGCACTACTCACGATTCGTGATGTCATCGAGGAGATGGAGCCGCTTGCGACAGCCGAACTCGATAACTATCTTCATCCATCTGTCCTCGAAGTTGCGCTCGACGATGGACTGTGTACGGCCGACGCGGCGCGGATAGACGTCCAGTGGACCACACAGGCTGACTACAAGTTCCATTATACCGACACAGAAGCGGTGGATTTCCGGTGGGGAAAGCATACACATGCGGACGACTATCTCAACGTCACGGGGCTCGAACATTATCATCCGCCGCCGACTGCGAGCTCAAAGCCAGACGAGGTTGAAGAATCCTGTGTCAAACAGGCTCCCGAAGCATTAGTGACTCGCGCTGTCCTCAAACTCTGGCGGGTCGCCTACCACATGGATTCGTACGACCCACTCAATACCGGTCGAAATCCGCCGTGAACTGCTTCGAGGGCAAGTGGTTCGAGTCACGGAACGCCTCATGACGAAAAACTTCGCCGTCCGTACGATCCTGAGAGTTCCTGTCGGTTCCCAACGGCGTTGATAAAACTCGGTACAGACGTTCGGCTAGTGGATTGCTTCCCACTATGTCAGGAGCACGGCCGAATCCGAATTCAGGCCGCTTCCAACACACCACGTACTGCGTGTAGCCGTCTCAGGGAAAGCTTGAGGAATGTTCAAGCAAAGCTTGACCGACCCAGAGCAGTCGTTATTTCGTTTCAACTGGTTTATTACTATTTAGTAACGTGTTCTGGAACGGTGTATGCCGGATTGGGGACGGAGAGAGCACGTGCTCGCAGTTGTCATCGTACTCTCGCTTATCATCGCAATTCCAGGGACAGGTGCGTTCTCAGCAGTCACGGCAGACCGAACTGTAACGGTGAACGTGGCTGATGACGCAGATGCGCTCCTTGGTTTGGAGCCACACAGCGCTTCGAACGGTCAATACGCAACGACAAGCGGTGGTCAACTTGAGTTACGGATCGACGACTCGAACCCGTTGATCCCCGGTGACGGCATCAACCAAGACGCCATCTCAACGTTCGATGACGTGTTCAATATCACGAATCAAGGGACACAACGCGTCGCGGTGTCGGTCAACGATAGTGCGAGTGAAATAACGTACTACGTCCGCCGTGATGGCGAACGCTTGTCACTAAGCGACGTCAAGGTTGTCTTGGACCCCGGCGACGTCGCGGAGGTTGGACTCGTTACAGACACGGCTGGTGACACAGACGCGATTGTCCCCGGCGATCTGACGGTAGTGGCTGAAGCGACAGACGCGGACACACCAATTATTGGTGCCCCAGAGGATGATCGTCCCGATATTGTCATTCCCAACCAGACGGCAGCAACGCAGGCAGGTGTCGACACAATCAGGGTTGGAACGCCGTTGTCACAGAATAGCTCCACGACCGTGGAAGCGGTCCAGACGCAAGCAAGCTCGTACACTGGGGTCGCGCTTGAGTCGCTCCAGTTCCCCGAGTCAGACACAGAAGCCGTTGGGCTCTCAATTGAGCAGCGCGAAGGGGCCCCAGCGAACGGGCCACCGCTCGATACTGGCGACACCGTAGTCACTCATTTTGTTGCCACCCCAGATACCCAGGCGACAGAAACGCAGCCGGTAACGTTCAGTTTCCGGGTGAATGAATCAGTGGCCGGCAATCCCGACGAGCTGACGGTCTACCGATACAGCGATAGCTGGTCGACACTTGACGCAACTGTCAAAGAATCGCAGAATGGCTACGTGGTAACTGCCTCCTCACCTGGCTTTTCGACGTTCGCTGTCGGGACGACAGCAGAGTTGTTCACCGAAGAGCCAACAGAACCGGGTGTCATTACAGCCGTCAACACGACCAACCAGATCGACCGGACGGGTGACGGCTATCTGTCTGCGTTCGATCTCGAAGCGACCATCGATCTCAGTACCACTCCCGTCGAATCACAGCCGGTTGTGAGTGTGTGGATCGACGAAGCGAACGCTGGCACGTACACGATTGGCGAGGAGTTCAACGGCACCGTGCCACTAATTATTGACTGGGAGGCCCTTGCTGAACTTGAGCGTGGGAGCTACGATGTGCGCGTCGATGTGCGTGCTGGCCCCGATCCAACCGCTGAACGGCTCGATAGTGAAACCATAACGCTCCAACTTGACCCGGTTGCTGGCGCGACCGATCCCAGCGCACTCACCTTCCAGTCTGAGACAGCCGATCTGTACCGCGGATACAGCGAGCAACTTTACAGTCCAGCGTACCGGCGCACTGTTGCTGACCAAGCTGCCGACCGCGCCGCGGCGACGCTCAACGATCAGCTTGCGGGGATGATCAACCCCTCGCTACGGGATTTCGCGGTCGATCTCGCACTCAAAGCGGTGCCGGGTGGCCAAGTCATCGACTCCGGCTTGAATGCCGCCGAAACCGCACAAGACGTCGTTGATGCGACGATCGTCGCCGGGAATGTCGGGATTACAGTCCAACAGGAAAGCACGGCCATCTATCTCGAGGCCACGAATACAGAGACGACTGCGCTTCGCGAGAGACTGGACGCACTCGTCCAAAACAGCGAGGACCTCAAGACCGCACGGGACACGGGGAATGAACAACTCGAAACAGAACTGCTCGTCCAACGGCGAGAGCTCTTGCGGGAGACGTACAGGCTCATCCCCACACATGTTGATGCCGTCCACGAGGCGGTTATCGACCAATCGGTTGGGCCAGAGGATCGGAACACGTACGCTGAACTCCGGAGCCACGGCGAACTGCTTCGGCAAACGATACTCTCAGATTACGCACTCACTACAGAGGAACTGACCGGCAGCCCTGAATCGCTGGCAGCAACGCAAGCGATGCCGACACAGGGGTGGGAGCGCACCGACCGATCGGTCGTGTACGACACGATCACGTATCCAGCTGATTACACGGTCTACCGGGTTTCGGTGAGCGAGACAGAAGCAAATCAGACCGCTCGGCTCCGCTTACAGGGTAACAACGTCGATTCGATGGTCGCGTTCGTCACCGACGAGCAACCGTTCACACCGCTGAACGCAACCGGTGAGCCGATGTCCGATGTCGCGCTTGAACAGTTCCGGACGCTCCAGCCAACGCGCACATACGACATCAAAACGCCCGGTGAGTACTACGTCGTTGTCCGGGGCGGGAACGCGATTGGCCAGTACCGACTCATTGGCTCGACGACGACCGCCACCGGGTCGTTCGGCGATGCCGTCTCCGTTGAGCCACTCACGCGGGCGAACGCCCCTGCGCTCCGGCCGACAGTCGAGCTCGCTGAGTCCCCTGAGCCGTTCACACTCGAAGAAACAGACCGGACGATCTATGCGGCCAGTGATCGGAGCGTCTCACTAACGTGGAATCTGTCGGATGCGGAGACACCGCTTTCGGAGTTGGAGTACCGGTACCGCGTCGATCGTGGGAGTGGGTTTAGCGACCTGTCTCCCTGGCAGTCTGCGACCGCAACCGGCACGCTCCCCTTAGACCTCGAATTAGATGAGGGCGTCAACCGCGTCCAGATCGTCGTACTCAACGACGATTACATGCAGACTGTCCAAAGTGTGGATGTCGTTGTGAGCACGTTCGAACCACAGGCGTACCTCGCGACTGACGGCAACGTCACCTCAAATGCGCTGTTCGTCAAGGTCGTCCCTGACCGGCGGATCGGCGGGATCGAACTCCAGTATCGCGAAAGCGGCACTGATGAGTGGACGCGCTGGCAAAACATTACTGACACGGCCGGACTCGGCCGGCTTGAGTTCCCGCAGACGGGGTATTATGAGGTTCGGACCCGGGCAATCTCGCCAAGTGGGGTTGTCGGCGAGTGGGCCACGACAAACCTTGTGTACACCGGCCCGCCGAGTGTGTCGCTCACAGCGGCGCCATCCAACATCAAGACGAGTGACACGCCCCCAGAACGGTATGAACGGGTGACTACCGCTGAGAAACCAACCGTGTCCTGGTCGGTCAGCTCTCAGCTCACGGCCACCGACGAGTTAGAGTACCGAACCCGGATCAGTTCCGGTGACACGAACGGGTCGTGGTCGGCGTGGCAGTCGGTGCCGTCGTCGGGGACTGTCACGCAGTCCTCTGCGCTCGCGGAGGGCACGCATACATTTGAGATTGCGGTCCGTGATGAAGTTGGGCGGGTGAGCAGCCGTTCGGTCGAGCTTACGGTTGACCGAACCACGCCAACAGTGAACCTGACGACCGCCCCTGACGTAGAACGCGGCCACGTGACGGTTGGTCTCAACGAACGTGTGCGAACGCTTGAGTTTGAGTACGCTACAGCGGCTGCCCCCGACAACTGGCAGCCGCTGACAACACGGTCGTTCGTCAACACAGGGCGGCTGGCCACATCAGTCGGCCTCGATCCAGGCCAGTACAGGGTTCGCGTCCGCGCAACTGACTACACTGGCGCCACAAGCAACTGGACAACCGACACCGTTCGGAGCCTCCCGGCAGACGAGAGCCCGAACGACGATCCAAACGGGTCCGCAAGTGGTGAGTCGATCAACGACACTGTCGCCGGGAGCGGCACGGGTGATACCACGACGATTTCGCTGTCAGAAATTGGGGAGTCAAACCGGATCGATGTCAACCTCATCTCCGGCGAGATGATCGTCGATGCGTACCTGCTCACCAGAGACGGCCGTCGTGAGCACCTTCGCTCGATCAACCTGTCCGCGCAGCAAAACCAAACGCTCGCTGTCGATGCGCCCGGCCCGTTGGTTGCCGATGCGCAGGGGATGGAACTGGATATCCGCGGTGACGGTGTGGTGTATCTTGATAGCCTTCGCGCGTTCCGGACGACTGGTCCGGAGCCAACCGTCGAAACGGGACCAGGCTCTGTCACGGCAAACACGCCGACGAACCTCTCGATCGATACCGATCCGTACGTTGCGGGTTCGATCGACCGTGTCGAGTGGGACCTCACCAACAACGGCACCGTTGATGCCACCGGACCGAACATTACACACGTCTACGATCGCTCCGGGAACCGCACCGGCACCGTAACTGTGACCAACGTCTTCGGCGACGAGTACACGAGCAACTTCACGGTGGCAGTCAACGCAGCGCCGGCACCAACCATTGCCGCTGTCGAGACAACCCTTACGGATCAGTCGATCGTATTCAACGGCAGTCGCACAGTCGATCCGGACGGCACGGTTGTGACGACGCAGTGGGCTGTTGATGGGGATATCGTTGCGACGAACACCAGCACGTACACGGCGACGTTCGAGGAGGCGGGCGTGTACAACGTCTCGCTTACCGCGACTGATGATGACGGCGCGACTGCGACCGACACAACGGCACTCACCGTGGCTGGCCCGGTGAACTTCACCGATGTCTCGGGGCCGACCTGTACCGGCTTCTGTGAGCGCGAGAACGATACGACGCTGGCCGTGGGGGGCATTCCAAACGTCGAGACAATAACTGTCTCGCAAAACGGGAACGACTACCGTGTGAGCCCACTCCAGAACGGCCAAGCGATCGATGAGTTCTACGACTACGGGAACGCGAAGATCAACTCGCCGCTTCCAATTGCGGAAAGCGACCGGAGCCGGCTCTTCTTCTGGGATGGGCCGGACGGATTGAGTCTTGTCGTGCTCCACGACGAGGGGACTGATGGATCTGGAGGTGCTGTCTCCTTCGACTTTGACAGTCTTCCGAGTGACGGGTCCTGGGTTGTACAAGACGATAGTGGTGATTTCACAAGCCGAACACAGGCTGACTGGACGTGGAACAATCTAAAGACAGATGGGGGTGCGTTCCGGGGCGGCCTCTACGACCAACAGCTGGCAATCACGCCGCGGTTCAACGATGCCGCACGGGAATCACCGCTGACACCCGGCCAGATTGATCAGTGGGAACTGTTGACCGGTCAGGCAACGGATCCGGAGAGCATGTCATTAGCGATGGATGAGCCCGTGACAATTACTGTGCCACCCGAATCAGGTGGTACTGCCCCGGGTGCTGGAAACGGGACTGGCACGGCCACGTGGGCGGTTGAGCGTGTGGCAGCAGGACAAGTCACGTACGATCTCGTCTACGAAACGGAGCAGGTTGGTGAAGATCCAACCGCGACAGTCACAATCACTGGCAAGAATGGAACGACACAAACCCGGGAGTTGACGATCGGGACTGCTGGGACAGAACAGCTCCGGCTTGACCTGTCTCAGTTCGACGGGGATGTGACGATGAGCGCAGCAACAGAAGATACTGCGCTCCGCCTCCGACTTCGGCCTGTTCTTCGGCCATCCATGGACGGAGACGCCGAAAATTGACCACCTGAACAGGTTGTGCCGAAAGAATATTTGATCCGGCAACTACTGTAAATCACGGGGCTTTCTCCTTACACTTCCGTAAAACGCAGAACCTCTTCGTTTTCAAATACATTCAGAAACGCGGAGCTGACAGCGGCAGAATCATGGCTCCGAGCCTTCGTCGTCTGCTGGACCGATGCTTAAGTTAACACGACCGGCCAAACGCCCTTGCGACGAGCAGATGCGTTGCCTCGTGAACAATTATTAATCCGTATAGGGTGAGACAGATGGGATTACTTTCAGTATCGTAACGTTTTCACGGACACATTGAGCAGTCCACTACATGGAAGCGCAACGTGTCCTCGTCACAGGCGGCGCTGGCTTCATCGGCTCCAATATCGCCAACCATCTCGCGGCACACAACGATGTGGTCGTTGTTGACGACTGCTACCTTGGAACGCCTGACAACCTCAACGATGATGTTGAGTTTGTCGACGCTTCGGTCGTCGACGACGATCTCCCCACCGACGTTGACGTCGTGTTTCACCTCGCAGCCCTCTCCTCGTACAAGATGCACGAGGAGAATCCCGCACAGGGCGCTCGCGTCAACGTTGAGGGATTCGTGAACACGATCGAACAGGCCCGTCAAGACGGGTGTGACACGGTCGTGTACGCAACTACGTCCTCTATCTACGGAGATCGGACGGAACCCTCACCTGAGACAATGAACGTCAAAGCCCGCACTGGCTACGAGGCCTCAAAACTCGCGCGTGAGCGCTACGCAGAGTACTTCCACAATTTCCACGACATGACCCTTGCTGGAATGCGCTTTTTCTCCGTGTATCAGGGCTTTGGCGGCGCCGAAGCACACAAAGGTGAGTTCGCCAACACGGTCGCGCAGTTCACCGACAAGATCGCGAATGGGGACCGCCCAGAGCTCTTCGGTGATGGTACCCAAACGCGCGATTTCACCCACGTTGACGATGTCGTGCGTGCGTGTGAGCTCGCTGCCGATCACGAACTCCAGGGGATCTACAACGTCGGGACCGAAGAGAGCTACTCGTTCAACGAGATGATCGAGCTGATCAACGAGGAACTTGGGACCGATGTCGATCCGAAATACATCGAGAACCCGCTGGATGAGTACGTCCACGACACGATGGCGGACTACTCAAAGCTTCACGAGGCCACCGGCTGGGAGCCCAAAATTGGATTTGAGGAGGGTGTGTCGCGGGTGTGTGAACCGTACCAGTAGCTACCTCAGAAGCTGTTAGGATTCTCAGTCAGCTAGTCTTATTTACTACATCCACTACTAGTGTTTTGACGTGCTTCCATTAGGCCACCTCTCCTTCGCGTATCTCTGGTATGTCCTCTACGCGGCGGTTAACACCTATCGACTCCCCGCCCGGCTTGCGCTTGTCCCGCTTGCGTTTGGGAGCCAATTTCCGGATATCATCGACAAACCGCTGGCGTATCTCGAGATCCTCAGATATGGCCGTTCGCTCGCCCACTCCGTATTCACGTTCACGATATGTTCGCTTGCGGTCTGGTGGGCCACGAACCGCCTTCGCAGCCGCTGGACAGCCGAGAGCCTCCCCGAACGACTCCGAACCGCCACCCCAGCAGCGTTTGCGCTCGGATATGCGAGTCACCTGCTTGGCGATACGTACCAGTTTTTCCTCGCAGGTGATCTGTGGGCTGCACGCTTTCTGGTGTACCCGCTCTATTCTGTGCCAGTATCTCCGGCCGACGATGTCGCGCCGTGGGTTCGACTCTTCCGGATCTACCAAGAGATGGGGACTCATCCGCAGGTGAACTTGATCATTCTTGCTATTGTTATGTTCGTAGGACTACGACTCTACCACCGGAAACACCCACGCTCAGACTGCGTGTGAGATACCTACGCTTGGCTATCTCTTGTCTTACCCCTGTACTGTCTCCACAGATCCCGCACCACAACACCCAGCGTCACCACAAGCACGGCCACCGAAAACGCAGTCCACAGTCGCACATTGACACCGTCGACGCCAGCCCAAAACGGAACTTCAGGTCGCGCTTGTGCCGCAACGAAGGGCCACAACAGATCGGCCGGAATCTTCCCAGTACGCAAGACCTGATAGGTGTCTCCGAGCACATGGAGTAGATACGCGACGACAAAGGCACCAGCCACCCGCAGCCGATCCGTCTGCCAGCCATACACAAGAATACAACCAGCGATCGGGATCGCAAACGGTAGCGAGTGTATGAACACCCGCCCACTAGGCAGTACTCCAAACTGATGAGCAAGTGGCTTGTCAATCAAATCGGGAAACTGACTCCCAATGCTCGTCACAAATACGACTCCCCGCGTTGGCAGTTGCCGATCGCGAATACCGACGTACACGACAATGGGAAGGAGGGCGACGAGCAGATGCTCGTGGGGGAACACACTGTGCCGTTGCCGAGAAGACGCAAAAAACGTTCTTTTGACAAGGAAACGAAAATGTGACCTCCGTCTGTGAACTACCCCACCCTACCGCTCGCCTGACGGCTCGCGTTTAACAGTGGGGCTTCCTGTTTCAACGACGCGCTTTGCAGATACCGAGGTATCCACAGCGAGCGCAGTCTCCACAGGCGTTGATAAAGCTACGAGCGCATACCCCCGTCTTTACGCCGGGGCGAAGGAGCTAGTAGCGCACACCTCCACCGATGACGCTACGGTTGGGTTTCTCACCACCATTGTCGGTACGGTGGTCGGAGCAATTGACTGAGAGTTTGGAGGCGGTCTTGTGGCTGTAGCCGTTGAAAAATCCAACGTAGTTTGACCACACGCGACGTTCTGTCACGGAATTCCATCTGTAGGAAGCCGCAAAGTTTTATTTATTCACTCCGGAGTTTTAATCAGCCAAATGAGTGAGTCCTCCGCACAGGTGTCGTCAAGATCTGCCACGCAGTCGGTCATCTGTACCAACGTCACGCAGCGGTACAACGACGACGAGGGTCTCTTTTCATCCGGCGGGCACACGGTCACCGCACTCGATGACATCTCACTTGGGGTCGACAGCGGCGAAGTGGTCGGGATTGCGGGGCCGAGCGGAAGCGGGAAATCGACGCTGCTACACGTGCTCGCCGGGCTCGCGACGCCGACTGAGGGAACTGTCAAGATCCGCGGGACGGAGCTGGCGGCGCTGTCACGGCGACGGCGGACCGCGTTCCGGCGCGCGAACGTCGGCATGGTGTTCCAGCGGTTCCACCTGCTACCCGCATTAACCGCGCGTGAGAACGTCGCCCTGCCGCTCGTTCAAGAAGGAGTCTCTCGGGGTCGTCGTCGGGAGCGTGCAGCTGAACTGCTTGAGGCAGTCGGGCTCGGCGACAGACGCGATCACCGACCCGGATCGCTCAGCGGTGGCGAACAGCAGCGCGTCGCTATCGGACGCGCACTGGCAGCGGACCCGGCGGTCGTGATCGCCGATGAACCGACAGGTGAGCTCGACAGGGCGACCGGCGATCGAGTGCTCAACCTCCTCACGGAGATCAGCGACGACCACGCAGTTGTCATCGCGTCACACGACACACAGACGCTCGACCGCACGGACCGCGTGGTCTGGCTGCGGGACGGGAAAAGAGAATGACTCGGCAGACCCGACGCCTGATGACGGCCGGCGGGCTCGGGGTGCGCCGCGTGATCGGCCGGCTGCGCGGCGCGGCGCCCGGTCGCATGGGCGTGTGTATTGCCGGCGTCGCCGTCGCGGTCGCCCTACTGTTCGTCGTCACAGGAATCTCGCTCGGCCTCGCCGCGGGCGCGACCGTCGAGAGCGAAGACATCGACTACTGGATCGTCCCAGACGAGAGTGGATCCGGAAGTGTTCCACTTGAAGCGGAGGGGGCTCGACTGAGCCGCGTGCATGAGGTTACACATCAGCTCCGCGACGATGAGCGAATCGACTACGTCACGCCGGTCGCGCTGCGCCCGGTACAGTTGGAGAATCCCCAAACAGACAACCGGAAATACGTGATCGCTATCGGCGTGATCCCGCCCGATCGATCGCGTCGTGTGGCCGATATAGACGTGAGCGCACTCGATGCCGGATACACTCACTACGACGGTGGGAGCTACGCCGGCGCGTGGTCCGGCGAGATTGTTGTGTCACCCGGCGTCGCCGCAGACCTGGGTCTCGAACGGGGCGACGCGGCCGGCGTGGCCCGGTCCGATCGACCGCTTACTGTCGCGAAGGTCAACGACCGTGAGATGGCGGCCGGGTTCGGTGAGGTTCCCGCGATGGCCATGCCACTGGCCGAACTCCAGTCGATGACGGGTCTCGCCAAGAGCGACGAGGCGGATCAGATCCTTGTCGGGACAACTGACTCGTCGGTCGCGTCGGACCTCGAATCCGTGTATCCAAGCACCGAGGTCGTCTCGCGAACGGGCATCGCCGGAACCGAGGCGACCCCGACGAACCTTCCACTGGCGATGGCACTGGCGTCGGCGCTGGTCGCAGGTGGGATTGGCGTCGCATTCGTCGCCACAATGATGGGACTTGAGCTGACCGCGGGCCGCCGTGAGATTGCTGTCCTCGATGCGGTCGGGTTCTCAAGACGCGCGCGTGCTCTCGTTGTTGTCTCCGAGACAATTACGGTCGCCGTGCTTGGTGGGGTCGTGGGCGTCGGGCTTGGACTAGCCGCGACCGTCGGGGTGAACGCTGGGGTCGCGTCCGCGCTTGGACTCTCTTCGCTGGTCCGGACACCTCCATGGCTCGCCGCATACGCGCTTGTCGCCGCTATCGTTGTCGGACTCTGTGCGGCTCCGTATCCGTTGTATCTGGCCTCAAACACGGACACGCTGGAGGAGTTGACGCGATGAAACGCGTTCGTCGTCTCTGGGGTATCGGCTGGATCGCGCTCCGTCAGCTCCGGTCAGACCGGATGCGAACCCTATTGGCCGTCGTCGGCGTGACCCTCGCCGTACTCTCAGTCACGCTGCTCGCTGGCGTCGGCGCCGGCGTCACCGAAACGGGTAGGGAGACGTTCGACCAGTCCGGCCGCGATCTGTGGGTCTCTGGCGGGCCGATCGATATCGCGCCCAGCACCGTCGGTGGCTTCCAGAACCCGATCCCGAACGCGCACCCGCTCGCGGACGAGATTGGTGCTCACGAGGAAGTCCGTACCGCTGTTCCCTTGGCGTTTCAGGTCGTCTACGTTAGCGCCGACGGCGAGGAGTTCGACACAACGATGGGGAGCGGAACACCCGGGGCAGGTGGGTCCGTGTCGATCACCGAGGGTGACGGATTTATCGGCCCCAGCACCCACTACGCTGGCGGCAATTACACCGGCGAAATGACACACCAGGCGCTTGTTTCGCCCGAGTTGGCCGAAAAGTACAATCTCAGCGTTGGAGACACAGTCCACGTCGGCGGGACGATACAGACCGCTCGCGAAAACGAGTTCGAGGTTGTTGGGATCTCTTCCACGTTCGCGAATTTTTTGGGCACCGGTACAGTCACGCTTCGTCTGAGCGAACTCCAGACACTCACTGGGAACGCCTACGACGACCGGGCCACAATCATCACGATTGAGACGGTTGATGGAGCGGACCCGGCGGCCGTCCGCGAAGAGCTCGCGGCCCGGCATCCCAAATATACGTTCCGTACGAACGAGGAACAACTTGTGGAGGTGCTCGAACGCCAAGCGGTGGTGCTGGCGGCCGGTGCGAGCCTCGTGGCGCTCGGCGTCGTCACCGGCGGGGCGCTCGCGTTGAATCTGCTCCTGTCGATCGTCTACGTCCAGCGCGAGTCACTGTCGGTGCTGCGGGCAGTCGGAGCCACGCGGCTCGGCGTTGTCGGCGTGGCGGTCACACAGTCGCTGACGATCGCGACGCTCGGGTTTCTGGTCGGGGCTGGTACAACGCCGCTGCTCGCCGCAGGCCTCGATCGAATTGCGCTTGCCATCACCGGGTTCGAAGGGCTCGTTCGCGTCCCGCTATCAGCGTATGCTGTGGGCGCACTCGTCGCCTTCGGGTTCGCGCTCCTTGGTGGAATTCTCGGTGCGGTACGCGTCACACGCCTCGCTTCGGCAAACGAATTGCTTCAATGAACTGCCCAACCCAACTCACCTCGTCCAAGAAGCCATCCGACGCGCTGTCCAAGCGATGAAAGATGCCGTTGAACGGTGGAAACAAGGGAAGCGTGTGAGCCAACCAGAGTTCACGTCGTGGAGCATGGTCTACGACAAGCGGAGTGCGACGTTCTCCCGGAACAAAGTTTCACTCTCAACCGTCAACGGGCGCGTCGAGTGCAAGTTTGAAGCGATCGTACTGCGGCCACTCGCGCGGGATACGTGTGCTCGCTGTCGTGTACCACGAACCGTATCACCATCAGTACCGTGATGAAATACGACTTGGCGGAATTCCCTTGTGATAATACGATGTGAATCCTCGTATGGAACCGAATGCTGATCAGTCACAGATACACTCTGCTCTCAAGGATGTGGTCTGTGCTGATCCGGATGTCGTCTTCGCCGCTGTATTCGGATCACAGCTTTCGGGAACAGCTACGCATTCATCAGATATTGATATCGCTGTCAAGTTCACAGCAGACTGTTCTGAACGGGATCGGTTCAAAAAGCGGTGTGTACTCTCTGGGGAGCTCCAACACGAGGAGTTCCCATTCATCGACGTTTCCGATATTGACTCGCTCCCGCTAGGTGTCGCACACGACGCCGTAAATGGCGACCTGCTCTGTGGCGATAAACGGGCCTTCGAGCAATTTAAGACAGACATTGAGGCAGATCTTGACGAGCAACGTGAGACGCTTCGCCGGCACCAGCGTACGGTCATCGATCGGATAGCAGAGGATGGATTGCGTGGTTGACGAACGCGTCGTTGCGGTCAAGCTCGAACAGATCGAGCAGTACCACGGCGAGCTCAACGCGAAACGGGAGACACTGTCTCGCCAAGAGTTCCTCTCGAGTACAACCGAGCAACGTGCTGTTGAACGGATGTTCGAAAACGCAATTCAAACGTGTGCTGACCTCGCTCAACACGTCGCCTCACGCGAGTTCGAATTTGACGGGACGACATCCAAAGGCGCAATTCGAGTACTTGATCGTGAGGGTATGATCGACGAAGAGGCGGCTGATACTCTCGTCGCCGCGATCGGCTTTCGAAATTTCGAAATGTGCTTGCACACGAGTACGGGCACGTTGAGTACGGCGAGGTATACGAAACCCTCCAGACCGGCCTCTCTGTATACGAGAGGTTTAGCCAGCAGATAGCACAATGGATACAAGAGAATAATTGAACCAATTCTGGACGCGGCTGATCGGCCTATGTGGATCGACATACTAGGCGACACCGACGAGGAGCCTACCGTCGATTACGACCCCACAAACGGGCGGTAGCTCGAGAAAGAGTTCACTAACGGACTCGAAGAGTGGTGCCGTGAGAATCCTTGCGCGTCAGCGCGGGGAAGTTATCAACTTCATTCATGACGCACTATCAAAAACTGACCTACCACGTCAGCCCCTCATAGGTGATCCCCTCACGGCGCTCAATGATCCGCCGGCCGTCAACGACCACAGATTCGGCCATTCCATCGAACGCCTCATCAAGGGCCGCAAACTCATCCCAGTCGGTCGCGACGACTGCGCCCGATGCGCCAGCAAGCGCGTCTGCAGCTGAGTCTGCGTACTCAATGTTAGGGAACCGCTCACGCATCGTCTCGGTCGCAACGGGATCATACCCAACCACTTCGGCGCCCCGCTCGCGTAACCCCTTGATCAGCGGAATCGCCCGCGAGTGCCGTACGTCGTCGGTCCCCGGCTTGAACGCCAGCCCGAGGACGGCCACACGTTTGTCGGCCACGTCAACGTGGTTGTCAAGCAGCGCGAGCAGCCGTTGAGGCTGGCGGTCGTTCACTTCGACGGCAGCGTTCAATAGCGGCGGTTCGTACCCAGCTGCCTGCGCTGACGCAATGAGCGCGTTGACATTTTTCGGGAAACATGAGTCCCCCCAGCCGACCCCCGATCGGAGGAACTGCTCACTGATTCGGTCATCAAGCCCCACCGCCTTTAGCACCTCGTAGGCGTCCAACCCAAACTCCTTACAGATGTTTCCAAGGTCGTTTGACAGCGAAATCTTCGTCGCGAGAAAGGCGTTGTTCGCGTATTTAATCATCATCGCGGTCGCTGGGTCCGTCCGGACAACGGGACTGTCGACCGTTTCGGTGAGCGGGCCATACACCCGCTCGAGTGTGACCAGCGCACTCGTCGACTCCGTACCAAACACAATTTTATCGGGCTCCTGAAAGTCCGCAACAGCAGTCCCCTCACGCAGAAATTCGGGGTTGGTCGCGAGCAGCACGTTGTCCGGGTCACCACCCAGCCCGGTCGCCAGCGCCTCCCGAACCTGCGCCAGTCCGGGCGGCGTAGTCGTAGAGGTCACAACCACCAGGTGTTCGTCGTCGGTACCCGGACGAGATAACGCCTCACCGATCAGCTCCGTGGCCGCCAGCAACGGCTCCAGATCAATGCTGCCATCCCCCTCTGTGGGCATCCCAATTGCGAGAAAGGTGGCCGCGGCGTTCGGCAAACCATCATAGGAGGTCGTCGCCGCCAACCGCTCACCGACGTGTTCGGCAAACAGCTCATCGATCCCGGGTTCGTGAATGGGAGCCTCCCCGGCGTTGATCGCATCGACGACCGACTGGTCGATGTCGATCACCGTTACCGTATGCCCCAGATCTGCCAGACAGGCCGCGAGTGTCGTCCCGACGTAGCCGCTGCCGACGACGTTGATTTTCATACAGGTGCCGACACAGCGCGTGGGCAAAACCGCTAGGATCCGGCCGGAACCTATTCTCTTTAAGCGTTTGAAGTCGATTCCGAACCGCCCTTCTCGAGAAGTCGAGCTGTTCGGGGACCGTTGACGTCTTCACCCACTTGTCACCCTGCCGAGCGACCGCCTCTAAGGGAGGGCAAAGAGATATTCGCTAATAATTTCTTCGCGCGCGAGGGCGCGAACAAAAAACGCGCCTCAGTTAGCCAGGTGAGTTAAAGAACCGTATGGCAGCCACGACTGCGAGACAGACGGCAACAACCAGCAGGATGTATGTTGTCAGTTGTGAGAGCGACACCTGGCCAGTTGAAATGGGGAGCATATCAGTCACGCAGACACACAGCACAGGCGAGAGTAAGTCCGATAGCGAGCGCGAGGAGAACAGCAACGAAAGCGGTTGAGGGCGTGTTCACAAGTGCGTCCGACAACGTCATAGCCATACCAGTCACTTGACGAGACAATATTTAACACAAACTGTTTCACTTGATCTCCTCCCGCGCCTGAAGACGCAGGAATCCCACACGGGATTTCAGGCCGAGCGTGGCCCTCTGGTTTCAAAACGCATACGTCTCAAGCGTCTCCTGCTGGGTTACAGCATCGGCGTGGCTGTCTTGTGGGGCGGTCAAACGCCCCCCATCCTCAGCCGAGTCATCGCCATCCGTGTGTTCTCTTGGGTAGCTCTCTCCACTGAGGAAGCGGTCTGCGATGTTTATCGCGCCGTTCACGTCCGCTTGGTACTCACCCGTCCAGCAGTCATCGTTCGTGCTGTGTTGAATAGATACTGAGTCATGGTTACAGCGGCTCACACAGTGGTTCTGTGTTGGCAATGGCGAATATCAAGACGATTTTACAGAACTGACGATACCAACCAAGCGCTCGCACGGCATCGCCGAGCGAGCGCTTCGTTGTCAAATACGATGTTTCGGCCATCCACCGCTGAGAGTAGCCCTTCTCGGTTGAGTGCGTTATTCGCAGCTGCTTTCGCTGACGACCCACGGTAATGAACGAGGTGCCCAACGTCATATGCGGCGATTTCGTACTCGGTATGCCAGTCTTGGAAGCCGTTGTCGGCAACGACGGACTGCAGGTCGTCCGCGTTTCGGCGCACGACCTGCGGTCCGGTCTTCGTATCATGCTTCCACCGAGCTGCGATGTGAAGATCAAGAACAGCCAGCGATTCCACATCAGTCAATATCGTTACTTTCAGCGTCTGTATCGTCCGTCCTGCCCGCTGCCGAATGTACGATGACGCACGTCGCCGATCAAAGAACGTGCTGTCGAGAGCGGCGTGGGCACCGCACTCACTGGGACGGGCGCCATCGCGCTGGGAGGCCAGCTCACGGTTGTGTCGTGGATCACCAACCGATTAGCACGGGCGGCGATGCGCGGGGTCGTCATTTTTGGGAGTCTCGTGCTGGCTATTGGTGGGGGGACGTTGCTGCTGCCCCACTTCGACATGGCCCGACAGCGCACTCGGTCATCGTAGGCGGGACCGGCGCACTGCTGCTCGTGTTGGCTGCCGTGGCGGCTCGCGTTCGACTCCGCCTCTGAGCGGTGGTGGCCTATCTCAGACTCGCTCGCAAGGCACTCACTAAGTGAGGTCAACTCAGCGGATAACAGTAGAGCCGACACTGGCGAGATGCCACCCCGAACTGGTATACACGGAATAAACAGACTCGCTTTGAGCCGTGGCAAGATGTGTGCTGCTCTAGACAGGCGTTACATGTAGCCGAGGGCGCGCAACCGTTCCATCAGGTCCTGCTTCAGGGCTCATTCAGTCTGGCGCCCAATCGGCAGACGATGTTGAGCAACACCGATTGCGATCTTTTATGACGGCTCACCGACCAGTTCGTATAATGACTGAGGACCTCCTCTGTGCGACCGTGAGCGTACGCGGTGTGATTCCTGACACGGACGGCCACGTGCTGACGGTCCAACGTAGCGCAGACCACGGCTGGGAGCTTCCTGGCGGCCGACTGAGCCGTGGGAAATCTCCACGCCAAGGACTCCACCGTGAGATCCAGGAGGAAACCGGGCTCGACGTGGTCATTGCTGACATTAATAACGCCAATTCCTGGGTCAACACTGCGGGCGAGGGTCGCTTCGCGGTCCACTACCGCTGTGACCCAACTGCGGAGAGCGTTACGCCCAGCGATGAACATATTGATTACGCATGGGTCCGCCCCGAAGACGCTGAGCAACTGCTGCGTGACGCACAGCTGAGTGCTGTTCGGAGCGCACTCACAGCACTTGACACCCCTGACACAACAGACGCCTCCTCGCCTGCGCAGGACTAACCGTGCTGGCCAGCGCCGGCCTCAGAACAACGACTCCAACTCGCTGTCACCGTTGCTGCCCATTAGATCACACAGAGTAGCGTCGTGGTCGTCAACAGGCTTCTCACGACGCTGTTGTGTTTTAACAGGCTGTGGTGAATCGCTGTAAGGCGGAGAAATTCACTGTTTATGGATCGTTTGATTTTTTAGACGGCACACATCAGCGCGATTTCGGGGGATTCACGCAACCATGAGCGCGCTCTCACGGCGAAGCCGAGCGAGCGCCTGACAACCGAGTTCACGGCTTCGATCATTGAGCGCTGGTTATAGCGATTATCGTCGATTCTGGCGTTGTGTTCGTGGTCGTACGGTGCAAAGATCCGATGTTTGATCAGGGGTCTGATCCTGAACTCATGTATATCTTCCCGGAGCGATTGCTTGTCGTAGCCTTTGTCGGCGGCGAGAGACCGCAGATCGCCCGCGTTCTGGTGGGCGATTTGCTCAGCAAGGTCTACGTTGCTTCCTTCCTGATTCGTCAAGCAGTGAATGTTAAGGATGGCTTGCGACGCTGTATCAACGAGTTTCGTGACTTTGAGCTTCTGAACGCGGTAGCTGATTCGCTGGCAGTAGTAGCGGCTCGCTGGTGAGCGGTCGTAAAATGTGGCGTCAATCGCGGCATGTTCAGAGAGATCGTGTAGCTGCGCCGACTGGCGCAGCAGCACTCAACAGACGCTCATACTGATCTCGTCGAATGCCTTACACAACGTGAACGGCGCGGGGAGATCCGCCGCATTGAGGCCGATATCTCTAGTTATTTGTGGCATCTCTTTAACCGGGTCGGTCGTCATATGGTACAATGTATCAAGGTAAATTCAGAGACAGTGGAGGGAAACAAGTGCGTAGTCGGTGAATCCGCCGCCACCGCCTGGGGAGGCGGATTTGCCTCCATCGCCAGTAACTCTTTGAGCAATCAACACAACTTCCACGATGAAGTGAGAGATTTGTGCCATGGCGACCGATTCTTCCCGCTTCAACTCCTTTGATTTAGTGGCCCACCTCGCTGCCGTATGGCGGTTCAACACAGGCATTTCATTATCTCAGAGCGGTTTTCAGCTATCGGGGTGTCTAGCGCTCCCGAGGTTACCACCGTGGTACACATGACGCTGTGATCGATCCAGTGAGAGACAGTCACTCCACGGGATGACTGCCGTGCTCTGACGGCCCTTTGCCGTACTTTAGTGGTAACTAGAGCATAAGTACTGTCACAGTCGACAACAGTACCAGACAGAGGAGATTAGGGTGGTATGAAGAGTTATTAACATCATATATTAATTTTCGCTCTTCCGAAGCAGATTGTTGGTCGGGTAGAGCTGTCGCTGTGAAAGCGTAGCGGGCAAGGGTGACGCGAACGCGTCACCTGAACGCAATGTTCCCATTTGAATTGCTGAGTTCAGAGGCGAGCGCCGCGAACCTGCTGGAGCAGGTTCGCTGGCGCGAGGGCCTCTGTTGCCCGCGCTGCCGGTCTGAGTCGGTGATCAAACACGGCAGCTATCGAGAGTATCAACGGTATATCTGTAAGGATTGCGACCGCACGTTCAACGACAAGACCGGCACGATCTTCGCGCACGCGAAGATCGGCCTCGACAAGCTCCTGTTCGCGTTCTACTCGTTCCTCCGGTTCAACACAAGTATCCGCCAGCTAGACGCTGAAATTGATGTTTCGTATCGCTCGCTTCGCCGGCGCGTCGAGCAGTTCGCCAGAACGCTCGACGCGCCAGCCATCAACCTCGTTGGTCCGGTTGAGATCGACGAGTTCTACGTCTCTGCCGGGAAGAAAGGCCGCGAGCGCGACCAAGAGTCGCGCTCGCGTGCCCTCTCGAAACGCGGACGAGGAACGTATGAGGGGGACAAACCGCCAGTGTTCACGCTCGTTGATCGCGGCAGCGGCCAGCGATACGTCGTCCCAGCGAAATCCGCCGATAAAGCGACGGTGCGACTCCTTCTCGACAACCACGAGAAGGAGTCGCTGACTGTCTATACTGACGGATTTCGAGCCTACGATCCACTCGACGATGACGAGAGCTTCCACCGAGAATCAGTGATTCACGGTGACGGCGAGTACGTTGATGGAGACGCACACGTGAACACGTGCGAGAGCCACGCGTCGCTGGCGCGACGGTGGCTCTCGCCGCATCGAGGCGTCTCAAAGGACAAACTGACAGCGTATCTCAGACCGTTCCAACTTCGGCGACGAATCCTCCGCAAACCGGGACGAGAAGCACTGAAACAGATTATTCGAGAAGTTCTCTGACTCACCAACAATGTACTTCACAAGAGCGTTAATTTTTGTCACTAAATACATGAACGACATCCAGCACACCCACCAAAATTTAATAATGTTCAGTTGACACATGATTGTATGAATTCAGAGACCAGATCGGTTCTTTCAGTTCTGTTCGTTGTGATCGTAATAATGGCAGGCATAACTGTGGGAACTACACCGGCCAGTGCTGCTACTGGAGATCTCGAAATTGTAGATGTTGAAGAACAAATTAATGGCAAAACTGTTAACGGTATTGTTCCTGGACAGAGTGTCGATGTTACGGTAGATTACTCTCTTTCTGGTGAATCCTCATATACAATATACATATATGAAGATGACATTACTGAAATAAGTGACGAGCAATTAGCAAGCAAGACTGTTAATAATAACGATGGGACTGTTGAAATATCCGTCCCGGGAGACGAAATTGATGATGCGATGAGTGACGATTCAGACAACAAAGCGGAACTCCGAGCAATAGTACTAAACGGGGCATTTCGTGATGATGTTGAATCTGAAAATGTGGTTAAGAACCGTCCCTCAAGCAACATATTTCTCCAAGATGTTCCTGACAGCATCGCCGAGGGGACGACAGGAAGTGTAACACTGTACGGTTGGAGTGAAAATTCATTCGCAGATTGGGAACTTGCGGAGAGTGATACTCTCGTAGACAATCAAATTGCGAGTGGTTCGGCGTTCGTGGATAATGCTGGATATTATGAAAAAATGGTTGAGTTCGAAGCAGACGAGTACACTGGTGGGTTTGGCGACCCGCCGATAGATGTGCTTGCGAAGTCAACCGATTCATCAAGCACCAGTGAAACGTTTGAGATTAGTGTCCCGGAACCGCCGGAGCCACCGACTGCGGACTTTAGCGTCGATCCAAATCGACAGCTAAACCCCGGAGAAACTGCCTTCTTTGACCCATTTGACTCAACCGCACCCGATGGAAGAATTGTCGAATACAACTGGGACTGGGATAATGATGGTATCTACGAAGACACGACAACTGGTGGCACTGGCCATGCCTTCGACACAGAAAGTGATCAAACAGTTCGGTTGAGGGTCGTTGATGATAACGGGTTGACAGACACAGTCACCAAGACCGTTGAGATGAATCAGCAACCAACTGCTGATTTTGAGTGGGACCCAGAGTCGCCAACCGATCCTGGCGACGTATTCGGGGCTGAGGTGACGTTCTTCGGCTCATACGCGTCTGATCCGGACGGCTCAATAGATACCTATGAGTGGGAACTTCGCAAACAGGATGGATCGCTAACGAAGCGGCCAGATGGGATGACACCCATCGTGGATAAGTTGTACGTCGGAACATACGAGATGACCCTCACAGTAACCGACACTGACGGGGGGACAGACAGTATCACGAAGACGTTCAGTGTCTCTGATGGGGCACCTCCGACGGCGAGTGCTGGAGCAGATACTACTACGTCGGTTGGAGAGCCGGTCACCTTTGACGCGAGTGGATCGGAAGACAACGTGGGAATTTCGGCGTACGAGTGGGATGTTGACGACGACGGATCGTACGAAAAATCCGGTCAGTTTACTGAGCACACGTACCAGACAACTGGGACAACGACAGTCACACTTCGGGTCACTGACGAAGCCGGAAACACGGATACAGACACGCTTCAGGTAACAGTCGAAGACACGACCTCCCCGGACGCTGATGCGGGCGGCGACAAAAGCACGTCTCTCAGCAATAACGTGAACCTTGACGCAGGTGGCTCGTCCGACAATGTGGGAATCACATCGTATGACTGGGACATTGACGACGACGGGGAATACGAACGGTCCGGGCGGGGAACCGCAGTCGGCTTCCAAGACCCAGGCACCTACGCTGTCACACTACGGGTTACGGACGAGGCCGGGAACACTGACACAGATACAATCCAAATCACCGTTACCGACGAAGCAGCGCCGTCTGCGGACGCTGGTCAGAGCAAAAGCGTTGCTACTGGTGAGTCGGTGAGGTTTGATGCGAGCGGCTCGTCTGACAACATCGGGATAACTGCGTACAGCTGGGATATTGACGATGACGGCTCCTACGAGAAATCTGGCCAGACAATCTCCCATGCGTTTGAGTCCACGGGCACAAAAACCGTCACCCTGCGGGTGAGAGACGCTGCCGGGAACACTGCCACTGACAGCATTGCGGTCACCGTTGCTGACGCCGAACCGCCAACAGCTGACGCAGGGAGCGACAAGACGGGGAGTCTCGGTGACTCGTTCACCTTCGATGCGAGTGGTTCATCGGACAATGTTGGAATCGACCGCTACGAGTGGGATCTTGACGGCGACGGCAGCTACGAGACGACCGGCAAGCGCGTCTCCAAATCGTATGACGAGCCAGGGACAACAACTGTCACGGTACGCGTCGAGGACGCAGCTGGCAATACTGCCACCGACACGGTTGAGGTCGCAGTCGAAGACACCACGGATCCCACGGCAGTGACTGGGCCGGACCGGACCGTTGTAAGCGGTGAAACGGTGCGGTTAGATGGCAGCGATTCGCTCGATAATGTCGGCGTCGTGGATTACCACTGGGATGTTGATGGAGACGGCGCCTACGAGAACACTGGCGCAGAGGTGACAACAACGTATCCGACGGCCGGCACGGCAACGGTCACGCTTCAGGTGCGTGATGCGGCCGGAAACACAGATACAGAGACGGTTGAGATAACTGTCGAGGACGAAGGTGACACGACACCGCCAGACGCAGATGCGGGCGCCGACACGACCGCGACTGTGGGTGAGACCGTCGAGTTTGACGGGTCCGCGTCGACAGACAACAGCGAGATTGCGACCTACGAGTGGGACCTCGATGCGGACGGTACATACGAAGCGACCGGAGCGAGCGTTGACCACACCTTCGAGAGCGCCGGCAACAAGTCGGTAACGCTTCTGGTCACCGACGCGGCTGGCAACACCGACACGGACACCGTTACAGTTCAGGTCGAAGAAGCCGAAGAACCCGCGGTCACCGCGGAAGCCGGGGGGCCGTATTCCGTCACCGCCTTTGAGAGCGTTAAGCTCAATGCTAGTGGGAGTACGGCAAGCAACACCGAGATCGTTGCTACCGAGTGGGAGCTACTCGACGAAGTCGGGACCATCGCAGACGACACCTACCAACCTCCGGATGAACTTGCTGCCGACCAGACCATACAGGTCCGGCTCACAGTGACTGCGGCCGACGGGGCAACAGATACCGACACGGCCGAAATCAGTGTTGAACAACCATCAGAGGGACCGACTGCTAACTCCGGAGGCCCATACTCAGTCTCTGAGGGTGGAGCTGTCGGTCTCAATGCGAGCGGTAGCACGGCACCTGACGGTGAAATCGTCCAAACAGCGTGGAAGGTGATCAACGGCCAAGGAACGATTACCGACGGCACGTATCAAGCACCGAGCGGGCTTTCAGAGGATATCACTGCCACCGTCCAGCTCACCGTCACGACCTCCAATAACCAATCAGACACCGACACTAGCACGATCTCCGTCCAAGCCGACTCTACCCCTGACCCATCGACGAACCCGGTCCTCAGCAGTCTCAGTATCGCCGACAACGGCACCACCGCGACGATCACGGAAGGTGATGACGAGCCGGTCGATCTACGCATCAAAAACACCGGTGACACACAGGAGACGTTCACAATTGCGGCGACTCTCGGCGACCAGACTGCGACAAAGACGGCCACTGTCGACGCCGGTGCCGTCAAACAAACTACCTTCAGCAATGTCACCACTAAACTCGACCCAGGAACCTATACGGTGACTGTCCGAGACCAAGCGGGAACCGCTACATTGACCGGCGAACTCACCGTGACTGACGCAGAGCCACCGACAGAAGGAGCAACTGTCACGTCTACTTCAGACGCTCTTACAATACCAGCCGGTAGCTCGAACACAGTTGCTGTCGCCGTCAACAACATTGAAGATATCGGCGGCTATGATCTCAATCTCTCGCTGGCAAACGAAGGGACCGCACAGATCACCGACGTTACTCTAAATGGCGATCCAAGCGTTGAAAATGTCAGTATCGCACCCGGTGGTCAGTTCGCGACAATCAATGCTGCCGCAGCCAAGATTGACGGAACAGACCCAACTGTCGTGGCGTCAGTCGAACTGACCGGGACCGCCGTCGGAAACACCAGCCTCGAGATGACCGCAAACACCATTACCGATCGTGGCGGAGATAAATACAACATCACTACGAACACGGCTGCGGCAGCCATTACGGTTCAGGCTGGACCAGGTGATATCACTGGGAACGACGAACCGGCTACAGACCCGGACAATGATGATGTATATGAGGATATCAACGGTGACGGGTCCGTAGATATCTTCGACGTCCAAGCGCTATACAATAACCTCGAGACAGATACCGTCCAGGGGAACCCAGCCTTTGACATCAACGGCGACGGGTCCGTGGACATCTTCGATGTCCAAGCGATGTTTATTGACCTCTAATATCTCTTTATTCTCGGACAAGGGTGGAGAAGGTTGAATGGGACACTCTTCCACGATTGACATCCTCCTCCGCGTGAACCCGAAGTAACCCCGAGCGGGGGGAGTTTCAGGTTTGTGACCATGAATGCCGCCACTTTACGGGAACCCGTTTAACCAAGTCGTCGTGGTCGGTGGCTGTCTGGTGTTAACGAGAACGGATTTCTCGTTCGCACATCAGAAATTGGATATTTCTGAGGACGGTGTCAAACTCGCCCTTTAGCGCGTGGAGGAGGTTAACTGAGCGGACGGCTTCCAGCCTCAGGGCTTGGCCTCGAGGCACTCGGCCTGCTCAGCCTGAGGACACACCGGAACTCAGTAGGTCGTGATATCGACGTCAGTGACGCACTCACGCCCGACCGGCCGCCACCGCTGGCCGGTCCACTCCTCGTCGAGTTGCCACCAGCCTGGCACATCTTCTCGGTCGACGAACCGGATTCGACGGCGTGCGGTGTTGCTCGGAGTGTACTCAATACTGACGGTCTCCGGGTCGAGGTCTGGGTCAACGCCGCGGCGTGGCGAGGTTGCGTCAGCGTCCTCGTCTGTCTCGTCGGCTACGTCGCATCGCTCACGGTCATCAGCAGCCGCCTGAGTGGGTGGTGTCGACTCATCAGCGGGACCACCATCACTGGCCGTCTCAGTTGGCTCGTGACGCCGATATTTCACGCTTTCTGGCGTGCTCTCGTCGTCACCGAAGAACCACTCAGCCTGTGCGCTGTTCAGGCGTGGCCCCTCGTAGTACTCTTTGTAGTGAGCGTTCCAGGCGTTGCGGTGTTCAATCGGGAGCTGTCGATGCCACTGTCGGTACGGCGGTTTGTCCACCAACCAAATGCGACATCGATCGGCGTTGCTTAGGCTGAACTCAATATCGACCGTCTCCAAGCCGGAATACTGGTGGAGAGGTCAAATCTGTCTGAACAGCAACTGGACATCGAATACACTAACACGTCCATCGCCATCAATATCGAAGGCAGCATTGCCCGAGACGGCAGTCGAGTCCAGGTTACTGAACAATGCTTGGACATCGAAGATATCGACTGTCCCATCGCCGTCGATATCCTCATACACGCCGTCACCGTCAGGATCAGTTGCAGGATGACCGTTTCCAGTCACATCCCCAGGTGTAGACCGTTCGACGATAGTAACTTCTGTCGTCGCTTCGGCGTCAGCAACTGAATAGGTGCGTCCGTCAGTACCCTCCAAGGAGTCAACTGTCGCCGTAAGTATTGTACTGTTTGGAGTAGTGCCTTGAAGCGTTACTGTCGCTAACGTGGCGGGGTCACCTGTGATATCCGCGAGGGCGACATCAACAGATGCTTTGTGTCCGTTTGGGCCAATAGTCACATTTTCTCTTCCGGGCTGGCCGGCGAGTTCAACTTGTTGAATCGCAACCCCGTTTCCAGCCACACTTAAATCGAAACTGTGAGATGTGACGCCACTCACGTCTGTCACAGTCACGTCGACAGTGGTTGTTCTATTCGAGGCGACAGACACGTGATCAGGAGTGGTCGTCACAGCAACGCCTGTCGACCGCACAGTTATTGACTGGGTGCCAGTGATGACGCTTTCATCACTTTCCACGGCAACAGTAATGTCGTAGGTGCCGGGGTCGTCTGGGGTCCACTCGACTGTGTCGCCTGTTGCGTCGTACTCCCCATTTCCGGTAAAGTCCCACTGAATTTGATCAGGGTTGTGAATCTGTCTCGAGAAGGGGCCATACCCCTCTGAATTCTCGACGCGGAGGTGTTCACCATCATAATAAAACATCGGCTTGAGATCGATGCCAGCCCACTGGTTCATCGGGTCATCCGCACTGCCCGAAAGCCATCGGTCGTAGAACGCATCGAACGAGTCACCGGTGACCCGTTCGAACTCCTGTTCGAGATCAGTTCCTTCTGAATTTCGAAGCAGCCGCAGGGTTGTTTCGCGACCATATTCGGCGAACATCGCTTCCATGAACACGCCAGCCTGCGTGTACTCTTGGCCGGTCTGATTCCAGTTCAACAGTGCTTCTTGTGGCGGTTTTTCGACTGGCCCCTGCCGAGCAGGGTACTGTTCATAGACAGCATGCCCCTCAAACAGGAAGTTCCACTCCCCATCGGTTTCTGCGTCCATCTCATAGCCGGCTAGATGGACCAATTCATGTCGAGTGATACTTTCCAGCCGTGAGAGTCCCTGCTCCGTATGGATTCCAATCTCGTTCGGTTGGGAAGCGTAACCCCCCCGTCGGAGATCAAGCACGTCACGAACCTGCTCTGGTGTCTGGATTTGGAATTCGACCGTGTCCGGCAGTGTGTCGGTACGCTGTTTGATTACTTGATACGCAGTTGGGAGTTCCTGCTGAAGAAGTGCGATCGCGACGCGTTCTTCGTACCCATCGGCCTCATCGCTAAATTCGAACTCATAGTGTTCAAGTGACTCGTGGAGCCGAATAACCTCGACCTGTGAAACGCGTCGTTCAACCGGTCCATCAGCTCCCTCAACGGCGAGCGTAACACGAAGCGAGACATTTCCGGTGTCCTCAAGATAGACGGAACCGGCACCATCCATATTCGCATCGCCGCCATTCGGATCCACGAGGCGTGCGGGACCAGCAACACGAATGTCGCGAATTTCGACTGAGCGGTTCGGTTCACGATCACGGACACCAAGTGTCAGCGTGGAATCCGCAAGAGCGGTGTCTTCATGGGTAAAATTGGTAAGATATGTCTCGTTGGCTTTCAGGCCAATATCCACAGCAACCGGTCTAAGCGTTACTGACGCCGTGTCTGTCCTACCTTGTGCGTCTTGGATTTCAAGCGTGAGCGTCTGTGTTGACTCAACGTCGATCTGACACGTTACACCGTCACAGGTGTCCCCACTGAGTCGGGTGCCGTTTCTGAACCACCGATATGTCAGGGTTCCAGTTCCGGAACTATTCGTGGCGTTCAGTTCGACCGTCGAGCCCGGCGTCGGGTAGTGTGTCTCAGTATCGAGTGATACATTTATTGGTGTTACGGAACGGTCTGTCTCACCCTCAACTACATAGATGGTCTGTTGGCCGTAGCCGGTCGTACTAAATGCAATCGTCCCATTCGCAACGGCGACGCGCGGGGCATCGATTTGTTCATCAATTCCGTCTGAAAGCGTCCAGAGCGGGTCGGCACTCGCTGTAAAATAGACACCGACACCGGACGCGGTCGAAATGAGATACTCGTCAGCAACGACTGGATTGTCAAGGTTAGCTTCCCAGACAGTCTCGTTGGTATCACGGTCAATCGCTTCGTGGCCGGTTATCAACAGTTCCTCCGTAAATCGGAGGCTGGTTCCGCGCGTCTCGTTATTACGCCACAGTGTGTCACCAGTTGTCGGATCAAAGGCGAGAATATCCTCGCTGATGAAGTGAGGAGTTCCATTGACAATGACTGGTGGTGATTCGCCACCTTGCATCGATGTCTGGTGTTGCCACCGTTGGCTTCCATTCGTCGCATATAATGCCGTGACACAATCAAATGAGAATCCAATCTCTGGATCACGGCACGCTCCGGCGGTGTACACCGTCTCGTTGGTGACACTTGGTGAAGCCGTGCCACTCCCAAGATTTGACGCTTGCCAGAGTTTGGTTCCCGTCTCAAAATCGAACGCAGACGCTGTACCGCCGGATTCTTTCACATAGATTGTGCCATTGTCGATGACTGGGGCGGAGATAGCCCTCGAGTTGTACACGTAGATTTCAGTCTTCCAATCGAGTTCACCAGTTTCAGCGTCAATTCCGTAGATATATTCTCCGCTAACTGCCACAACTCGATTGTCTACAATAGCGGGTGCGGCGGGGATTGATTCCTGTGACTCCGGTGTGAACCGCCACTGTTCTGTTCCCGTCTGTGCGTCAAACGCGATAACAGCGCTGTTAGGATCGGTGGTCTGCTCGCTCCAAGAAACATAGAGCGTGTCACCGTCCATTACTGGCGCACTCACAGTTCCGTCTGGGAGCGTCTCTGACCATGCGATGTCAACATCGCGAACAGGAACCGACGTGTTGTGTGTCGACTTGGTGTTCTTAGCGTCACCATTCCGCATTGGCCAACCCCCTGAGGCCCTGTAAGGCGTCGTACCGACTGTCTCAACAGACGTTGTCGTGTCAGTTTCTATGGATGTCGTGTTCGTAGTGTTATGTGTCGCTTGGGAAATCGTAGATGATAGGTCGGAGGCAACCGGTGAGTTGGCTGAACTCCCGGTCTCAGTCCCAACACTATCCACTGCTCCGACAGCTCCTGCCGTAAACGCGAGAACAGCCACAATCAATAACACTGCTAAGCCGATTCGTGTGAGTAGATCGTTCTGTGATACACTCTGACCGAACCAGCAGGTGGCCGGCGGGTCAACAGTGCCGTTTCTGGTCCGTCGCAATTTCATAGGTTATTGATTTGAATTGCTCAGTATAGTTCTTTCTCTGAGCGGATCAGCCATCCTCAGGCCAGCGGTACAATTATTGGATATAGTTACAATGAGTACAATTAATTTGAATTTTACTAAGACAATCTGTCCAATTCTGATCAAGATATCTAAATATACTATCACATACTTATTGTGGAATAATATTCCAATAGAGCAGTCACACATTGGATATTGGCGCATGTCTGAATCACTGCCAGTAGAGTCGAACAATTCTATATTATTTGGAACTCGATTTGAATCGAGGTTGTTGTACAATATTCCTCTTGCGCCTTTCGGTAGGGGGTCGTTAATACAGTCACAGTAATCTCATAGGTAGCCGCAACTACCGATCCGAACGGCTTTGTAACTCAAGTGGAGTTCACGTAAGATGGGCTAAAATCGCTAGACACCAAGCCATCAGCAATGTGCTACACAAAAGCGCCCGTCTTGTATCGGCGATCACCGATATCGCATAGTATGAGTTCTTCTTGGACACAAGACTCTCGTATAGGTTTTTCAAAAAAACTCGCGGCAGAGTTATCAACGTCCATCCGTACAAACCATACGTTAATGAGTGAACCGCTTTGCTCGGGAACAGAAGATCCAGGTTCTAATGATGAAGAGTCACTAGAATCACTGCCGGCGATCGGCGGAGATGATCCTCCAATGGACATCGACGGTGACGGACTATACGAAGACATCGATGGTAACGGGGAGGCTGATATCTTCGACGTTCAGACACTTTACGATAATCTTGATACAGGTGCTGTACAAGACAACGCAGAAGCATATAATTTCTCAGATGGCGACCCAACCGAGGTCACAATCTTCGATGTCCAAGAACTATACAAGCAAATATCATCTTCTTCCGATTAAAAACAGAAGAATTGCGAACAAAGTAATGAGACAAACAGTCACATGATAATCAAAGCGGCAAACCGACCCCGTGCTACTAGCCGTACATCTTGTTCTCTTATTGTATGTCGTGGGCGTGATCATGAACAGCGAGTGGGCATTGACATCCTCCTCCGCGTTCACGCGGAGGAAGATATCGATCTCAGAGCGGCACTATCCCCTCAACCTCAACGAGGGCCATGGGACACCCTGTTATCGACAATTCTCACCGATTAGCCACCGGACTGGGCTAGTAGTAGGCCGCCCACCTGTCATGACAGTGTAACAGTGATTTGTACTGTGTCGTCAGATGTATCGGAGGAAGAGGTCGAATCAGACTGGTCGCCAGAGTCGGCAGCGACCGGAGACGATGATAGAATTGCAGTAGTCCCGGACCCCGCGGCGATCAGTAGCAATTCTCGTCGGTTCATAGCAGTGAATTTAGCGCAGTATGATAAACGCTTTGTGGTCGACAATTTGGTCGATTTAAGTTGCCGTGAATTGTGGTAGACGGCGAAAACTTTGAGCCAGTTTTGAGCTGTCCCCAGCGCAACATTTCTGAAACGATCGAGATAGGCTGTAGATCGGCTTTATGAATTCAGCTGTGGATCACGACATGACTCCGCTTGATCCCAAATCTCTCGCGATGTTTATTTACCTCACGTGTGACTACCGGCTAAGTGACAGCAGATCCCTGCTTCAATTGCCCATCGCGGCGTTCGATCTCGCTCCACAAACGGCAAGTCGATCTACCGGACACGTTCGCTGAGGCGGTCGAATTCTGCCATAGACACTCAGAAATCGTCCGACTCATCGCCTAACTTAACACGGCCCCCTCACTGAGGGGTAGGCCCACGTCTTCAAGGGGGTTCGTAGGTTCCATCTCACTGCGGGTTCGGTCGAGTACGACCTGGGTTTCGGGTGAGCCGCGACAGCCCCCGCCGTCGATTGTGGGCTCGTGAAAATTTATCACAAAGGTAGACTGGAATTAGTACACCGGAAAGTCATGACAAACAATGGCTTGGATGCGCTGGGCGGAGCATTTTTTTCGTGAAGCATCTGCCGAACTCGTCGATGAACTGTTTGTGCGGGGCGTAATTCCAGAAGACGGGGAAGACACGGTGCGAGGGCGACTGGAAGAAGGGGAGCCAGCAGCGGCACTCTGTATTGGCCTGTCCGAAGACACCGATTGACATCTTCCCCGCGCTGAAGCGCGAGGCTTTCGCCTCAATTCTCCGTAAATTACAGGTGCTCGTTCAGCCGGGTCTGTTTTGTTTTGAGCTCAGATTCAGTGTTGTCAGCTGGGTCAGGGTCGATCCGCTGCCAGCCGTCCGGTTTGACATACGCCAGCATCTCGATGGTCGCGTCCTCAGTGATTGTGAGATACGCCCGTGGCCCGTTTGAGGTGGTTACCTCAAGCCGGTCGATCTTCGCGTTGAGCTCATACCCTCGTTGAAGAAAGTCAGCAGCACACTCGCGGAGAAACGCCTGCTGGTGATCGGTAAGGTCGTCATAGCCGTGGACACCCTTGACCGTTGCGCGTGCCGTTTTGCGGTAATTCGACGGCGGCGACGTGTTTGGTCCCGAGCCGATAACTGTTTTCGACACGAGAATTAAACCGAGCACCCCCACGAATACAATCCCGACCCAGAGGCTGTTTTGGAGTAAAATATCTTCCATACCATACGTCGCCGTAGTGACTAATATAAACGTGTGCGTATAGATATCGTCCCTGAGAACACAGAAAACTGCTCTCACCGGCCCTACTCGCGCGCGGCGCTGCTGTTCGCTTCGTGCGAAGAGGAGCGTTTAGTACGCCGTGTTGGTAACGCAGAGTATGCCGCTTCCTGACTCGATACCCCTCAGAGCCAACTGACAGCGTACTTGTTGGCTCGGGTGCCTCCGAGGATGGAGCAATATTCGTTAAGAGCAAACATATCACTTCTGACATATATGTATCGGCCAAAGAGATCGGTGTCACAATGGCGGCACTTGAGGAGGACCACGCTACGCCCTTCCAAATGGACCGCCACGGCGGGACGTCTGATGGAACCACCTAGCGGATTGAAGCCCGGGATTGAGATTACTGCCGGGTAAAACGGCTCGGTGGGGGGTTCGTTCGCCAACAGTGCTACTCGTTGTCGAACATCTGGCGCATCATCGGGTGCATTTCCATCAGCTGCTCTTCCGCGACCTCCTCGTACAACTTGTACGTGATGGAGACCGCGAGCAGCAGCCCCGTTCCGGAGACTTGCCCGATGGTGCCGAGCAGGTTCGCCATCACGGCGAGCAGCCCGACGAGGGCGCCACCGATGACGGTCACCTGCGGGATGTACCGCTCCATGACCTTCTCGACGACCTGCGGGTTCCGGCGGAACCCGGGGATCTGCATCCCGGAGTTCTGGATCTGCTTCGCGGTCGCCTCCGGCCCCATGCCGGTGGTCTCGACCCAGAAGATCGCGAAGATGGCGCCGCCGACGATCATGAACGTCAGGTCGACGGCGAGCCGGACCGCGATCATCCACGGTTCGACCGACGCCGGAATCTCGCCGAGAAACCACATCCACTGGCCGCGGCTCTGGATGGGGTTCAGGTAGTAGAACAGCCCGGAGATGGGCTGTCCGGCGTCGCTGTACTCGCCGAGGAACGCCGGCATCCCCGCCCACTGCGAGGAGAGGATCT